>NZ_JBEOYB010000001.1:0-219334 GCF_040296845.1 Streptomyces sp. NPDC001985 | reverse complement strand
TGCCCCGGTCGGTGTTGTTGGTGAGCGCGACATACACCCGGCCCGTGCGCGGCGAGGGCTCGACATCCTCCGGCCGGTCCATCTTCGTGGCGCCGGCCTTGTCCGCGGCGAGCCGGGTGAAGACATGGACCTCGTCGGCGGTCATCCCCGGGACGTGCGAGACATTACCGGTGACCAGCGGAATCCATACGCCTGTCCCGTCGAACTCCCCATCGGCCGGGTGCTTTCCGCTGCCGTCGATGTCCTGCGGGCTGTCACCGGTCAGCCTGGCGACATACAGGGTGCCCTCGTCGAGGAGGGTGAGGTTGTGCTCGCGCGCCGCCCGCGAGGTGCCCTTCCGCATCCGCTTCGACGACACGAACTTGTAGAAGTACTCGAACCGTTCATCGTCGCCCATGTACACCACCGGGCGCCCGTCATCGGTGAGCCGGGGCTCCGCGCCCTCGTGCTTGAAGCGGCCGAGCGCGGTGCGCTTGCGCGGCACCGAGCCGGGGTCGTACGGGTCCAGCTCGACCACCCAGCCGTGGCGGTGCGACTCATGCGGCTCCAGCGTCGCGTCGAAGCGCCGGTCGAACCGCTCCCACTTGCGCTCGGTCGCCCCGGGGGCGATGCCGTACCGCTCGTCCGTCGCGCTGGAGCCGTTGGCGAAGTAGGCGTTGATGTTCTCCTCGCCGTGCAGGGTGGTGCCCCAGGGGGTGGTGCCGCCCGCGCAGTTGTTGAAGGTGCCGAGGACCCGGGTGCCGCTCGGGTCGGCGGAGGTCCGCAGCAGCGGGCTGCCCGCCGCCGGGCCGGTCAGCTCGAAGGGACTGGTGGCGGTGACGCGCCGGTTGAGCCGGTGCCGGGGGACCGGGGTCAGCCGGCCGGTTCCCCGCTCCTCCTGGACCACGACCACGGAGAGCCCGTGCCCGGCCCAGCCGATCCCGACCTGTTCGCGTGTCGGGTTCTCCTGGTCGTAGCCCCGGAACATCAGCCACTCGCTGGTGTACTCGTGGTTGGCGACCATGATCTGACGCCCCCGCTCCCCGGGCAGCGGGAGGAGCGAGAGGAAGTCGTTGTTGTAGCCGAACTGGCCCGCCTGGGCCCGGGCGGTCTGGTGCTCGGGGTCGAAGGCGGGCGCGCCGCGCAGGATCGGGTCGCCCCACCGGATCACCACCTCCTGGGTGTGGCCGGCGGGGATGGTGACCGTGTCCGTCCCATTGGGGGCGACGGCGGTGAAGCGCAGACCGCGGGCGCCATCGGCGCGCCCGCGACCTCCGTTCGGGACCGCCTGCCCGGCCGCCGCACGGGCCGGGGAACCGCCTCCGGGACCGGCGACCGCCGAGGCGCCGGCGGCTGCCGCGACGGTCACCACCGCGGCCGCGCGCATCAGCGAGCGGCGGGAGAGGACCCCGGCGATGATGTCCCCCGCGTACGCGTTGGCGCTGGTGTTGGGTATGGGACGGGAACAGGCGTCCCCGCAGCGGTAGCGGCAGGTGAGCGCGGAGCGTCCGCCGGAGTGCGGCTCGGTGGGCAGAAGCGGCAGCGGTTGGGGCACGGTTCTCCTCCTCCGGCGCGCGTCGCGCGCCGACAGATGTTCGACGTACTCGGTCCAGAGCGTGCGACGGTGCTGACGGGCGGGTGGCTCCCGGAGGAGGGCGGCCCGGTGGCCGCCCGCTCCGTGGCGCGGTCCGGTGGCGGCCCCTCTCCGCGACTACAGCAGGAAGGCCCCGAGGATCAGGACCGAACCCAGTGCGACCAGGCCCTGGACGAGGGTAGCGGCAGTCTGGGCCCGGTAGGCGGTCTTGACGCTCATGCCGGAGAACTGCGAAACCACCCAGAAGTAGGAGTCGTTGACATGGCTCACCACCATCGCGCCGGCCCCGATGGCGAGGACCGCCAGCACCTGTCCGATGGGGACCGAGCCGAGGTGCCCGTCCAGACCGAGCGCGGGCAGCAGCGGCTGGGCCAGCGTGGAGGTGATGATCAGTGAGGCGGTGCTGCTGCCCTGCGCGGTCTTGAGCAGTGCCGCCAGGCCGAAGAGCACGAGCAGCGCGGTGAGGCCGCTGACCGCCGATCCGTCCCCGATGAGGGAGGAGATGTAGTCGGCCATCGGGGTGCCCTTGATGACCGCGCCGAACGCACCGCCCGCACCCGTGATGACCAGGATCGGGGCGGCGTCGACCAGTCCCTCGGCGACCCAGGTGGTGAGCGCCTTGGCGTCGCGCTTCGGGGGCAGCAGCGCGAGCGCCAGGATCACCCCGATCAGCAGCGCGTTGACCGGGGCGCCGAGGTCCTTGAGCAGGCTGCCGAGGGCTCCGTCGACGAGCGTGCCGTCCCCGGCGGGGAAGGCGGCGACCGAACCGATGGCCATGAGCACGATCGGCAGGATGATCGGGGTGAGGGCCCGGGTCAGGCTGGGGAGCCGGTCGAACTGTGCCTTGTACTCCTCGAACGTCTGGTGGGCGTCGGGGAGCCTGCTCTCCAGGTTGCCGGTGCGGCGCAGGGCCCAGACCAGTCCGGCGAGCGCGGCGACCAGCGAGACGGGGATGGAGAAGAGGATGACCCAGATCAGTCCGTCGGAGCCGATGCCGACATTGCCGGCCGCCGCGATCGGACCGGGCGTGGGCGGTACGAAGGTGTGCGAGGCGTAGAGGCCGGTGGCCAGCGCGGTGCCCAGGACGACCGGGTTCTTGCCGGTCTTCCGCGCGATCGACCGCTGGAGGGGGGAGAGCACCACATAGCCGGAGTCGCAGAAGACCGGGATGGAGACGACCCATCCGATCAGGGACATGGCTATCGCGGGATGGCGCTTGCCGACGACCTTCAGCACGGCCTCGGCGAGGGTCACGGCGGCGCCGGTGCGCTCCAGCACCTTGCCGATGATCGTGCCGAAGAGGATCACCAGGCCGATGCTGGCCAGGATGGACCCGAAGCCCTCGGCGATGGTGGTGCCGAGCTGGTGGACAAAGGGCTTCTCCGCGCCGGTCGCGGCGCCGATGCCCATCGCGACGAGTCCGAACCCGTAGGTGGCCAGGACGATGGCGAGGAACGGATGCATTCTGAACCGGCCGCAGAGAAGGATGATCAGGCCGATGCTCGCCGCCAGCGCGGCGAGCAGGGCGGGTCCAGCGGTGCTCATGGGACTCCTTGCGGGGAACGGGGGACTGCGTTCGGGTACGGCGGACCGCGTTCGGGTGCGGGAACCGTCTTCGGTACGGGGACGGATTCGGGTACGGGGGAGGAGGGGAGCCGGTCCGGAGGGGACGGCCTCAGGAGGCGTCCGGTCCGGAGCGGCTCCCCCGGGCGGGGGCGGGGGAGCGGCGTGCGGGTCAGGCGGTGCGCAGCCGCACCGTCTGTTCCGCCGCCGCCGCCAGCAGCCGGGCCGCGTCCCCGGTCATGGCGGTGAGGGTGCGGGGGCCGTCGGCGATACCGAAGGCGGCGGTGAGTCCGATGGCGTACAGATCGTCCAGCGGGTGGACGATTTGCCCGGCGAGCGCCACGGCCGGCACACCGCGCTCCCCGGCGAGCCGGGCGACCATCGAGACGACCTTGCCCGCCGCGCTCTGCCGGTCCAGCCGGCCCTCGCCGGTGATCACGAGGTCGGCGCCGGTCAGCGCCGCCGGCAGCCCGACTGTCTCGGCGACCAGCTCGCAGCCGCGCACCGGCTCGGCGCCCAGGACGGCGACCATGCCGCCGCAGGTGCCACCGGCCGCGCCCGCGCCCGGCAGCTCGTGCACCCGGACGCCGAACTGTCCGGCGAGCACATCGCCGAACCGGGTGAGGGCCCGGTCGAGCTGCCGGACCTGGTCCGGGGTCGCGCCCTTCTGCGGCCCGAAGACGGCGGCGGCGCCCTCGGGGCCGACCAGCGGGTTGGTCACATCGCAGGCGATGCGGAACCGGGTCTGCCGGACCGCGTCCCCGACCCCGCCGGCATCGACGCGGGCCAGGCCGGCGAGCGCGCCGCCGCCGGGCGGCAGCTCGTCCCCGGCGGCGTCCTCGAAGCGCGCGCCGAGCGCGCGCAGCAGTCCGGTGCCGCCGTCCGTGCTGGCACTGCCACCGATGCAGACGAGCACCTCGCGCGCGCCCCGCCGCACCGCGTCGGCGATCAGCTCGCCCGTACCGGTGGTGTCGGCGCGCAGCGCGTCGGTGGCGCCGGCGAGGAGCGGCAGTCCGGAGGCGGCGGCCAGCTCCACCACCGCGGACCGGCCGTCGGCGGCGAGTCCGTACCGGGCCCGCACCGGCCATCCCAGGGGCCCGGAGACGGTCAGCCCGATCTCCTCGCCGCCGGTCGCGCCGAGGATGCAGTCCAGGGTGCCCTCGCCGCCGTCGGCCATCGGCACCCGCACCACATCGGCGTCGGGCAGCGCGCGGCGTACCCCGGTCTCGATCGCGGCACAGACGGAGGTGGCCGTGAGGCTGCCCTTGAAGGAGTCGGGGGCGATGACGACACGCACGGAACCAGGCCCTTCGGGAGGATTCAGCGCATTCGGGATTCGGATGGGCTGTGTCGGAACTCTAGGGACTGGCGGGCCCGGTCAGTATTGGCCGGGACGACGAATTCCGGCCCCTGTGCACAGGTCGGTTTGTGCACGGTGCACAAAGGCTCGTGCACAAAGGCTCGTGCGCAAAGGCCCGTGCACAAAGGCTCGTGCGCAAAGGCCCGTGCGGGAGGCGCCGTGCGCGGGGCGGGCGGGCGGTTCAGCGCGGGTCGGCGAGGTGCAGGGCCACCTGGAGCACGACCGCGTCCTGGAAGGACCGGGGGTCGCGCGAGGTCAGCCGCTGGATGCGGCCCAGCCGGTAGGCGAGGGTGTTGCGGTGCACGTTCAGGGCCAGGGCGGCGTCGGTGAGGCTGCGGTTGTGGCTCAGATAGAGCCGCAGGGTCTGCCGCAGTTCGGCGGAGAGCGGACCGAGAATCCGCTCCGCCGTCGCGGCCCGGGTCCCGGTGTCGAGCCGCGCGAGGAGCGCGGGCAGCTCCAGATCGGAGAGCCGCACCTCGCCGACGGGCCCTCTGCGCATCGCGAACACCGCCTGACCGGTCCGCTCCGTCAGCGCGGCGAAGTCCTCCGCCGTCCCCGCGTCCAGGGTGCCGATGTCCGGCCGGCTCTCGCGGAGCGCCGTGAGCCGGCGGCGCGGGGCCGCGGCGGCGGTCCCGCCGGCCACCGCCCAGACCGTCCCCTCGGCGTCCGCGGCCACCAGCACGGCACTCTCGTCCGCGTCCAGCCTGCGGTACAGCTCACGAGGGTCGGCGGGGGTCGCGAGCCCCTCGCCGTGGAGCGCGAGGAGTGTGTACGGGGGCTCCACCCGGCACCCCGCGAGCCGCTGGCGCTGGCGCCAGCTCCGCACCGTCAGCCGGTCGGCGATGAGGTCCTCCACGATCTGCTGACGCACCCGGTGGCGCCAGCCGGCCTCGCCGAGGAACGCCTGCTGAAGCACCATCAGCTCGGCCAGCCGCACGATGGCCAGCGCGATCTCGCCCACGTCCTGGGGTTCACCGCTCACGCCGACCACGCCGACGATCTCGTGGTCGAGACGGAGCGGGAGGTTGACACCGGCCCGCGTTCCGTTCAGCTCCCTGGCCCGCACCCCGGTGACGGAGAACGGCGCCCCCGTCCGGAGCACCTCCAGGGCGCCCTCGTGGAGGCTTCCCACCCGGGAGCGGTCACCGCTGGCGGTGATCACCCCGCGCTCGTCCATGATGTTCACATTGACCCCGAGCCGGCCGACGATGTCGTCGACAATGGCCTGTGCGGTGGTGCCGGCAATCATCGGGCCAACCTACCCGTGCGCGCGCGATCCGACCGGCGACCGCGAACACCGCGCCCGCGCGCCCGTCCGCGCCCCTCGCCCGTTCCGGGCGCGCTTCTCCCCGTGTGCCGCCGAGTTGCTGACACCGTGCGCCGTCCCCCTCTATGCTTCTACAGGCGTGTAGAAGTAGCGGGCGCCGGACTGTTCCGCGCTGCCCCCGCGCGCCTCTCACCGTCACCGCACTCACGAACAGGAAGAGGGGAACGCCGTCATGGTGTTCAAACGGTTGCTCGGCTCGCTCGGTGTCGGCGGGCCCACGGTGGACACGGTCCTCGACGCGGACGCCGTACTGCCCGGCGGCCGTCTCACCGGGCAGATCCGGCTGAGCGGCGGCAGGTCCGATGTCATGGTCGAACAGCTCGCCCTGGAACTGGTCGCGGGTGTCGCGTCCGGCGACGACGGGGGTCCCGCGGAGACGGCCGTCCTCGACCGGTTCCCCGTCGGCGGCGGCTTCCGCCTCGCCGAGGGCGAGCGGTGGAGCCTCTCCTTCGAGGTGACGCTGCCGTGGGAGACCCCTCTCACCGAACTGCACGGCCAGCGCCTCGGGGTCGCCCTCGGAGTCCGCACCGAACTGGTGGTGGCGGGCGCGCGGGACCGGGGGGACCTGGACCCGCTGGTGGTGCGCCCCCTGCCCGCCCAGGAGGCGGTCCTCGAAGCCCTGGGACAGCTCGGCTGCGGATTCCGCTCCGCCGGACTGGAGTACGGCCGGCTGCACGGCACCGGTCAGCGGCTGCCCGTCCGCCAGGAGATCGAACTCACCCCGCCGCCCCGGTACACGGACCGGGTGGACGAGATCGAGCTGACCTTCCTCGCGGAGAGCGAGGGCCTCGACGTGATCCTGGAGGCGGACAGGCGCTCCCGCTCGGGGGAGCCCGACGCGATCGCCCGCTTCACCGCGGGCCACCACGACGCGGGGCACCGCGACTGGGGCGCCGAGGTCGACTCCTGGCTCCGCCGGCTGACCGGGAGCGGCACCCCCGGCTCCGCCCCCGACGCGTACGCGCACACCGATGCCCACCACGGCCACCACGCCCACCGCTCGGGGCCGGGCGCCGGCACGGTGGTCGCCGCCGGGGCGGCCGGGCTCGCGGTCGGGGTGGCCGGCGGACTGATCGCGGCCGAGGTGGTCGACGAGATCGGCGACCTCATCGAGGGTGACGAGGAGGAGGGGGCGGAGGAGGAGGGCTGAGCCACCGGTGACACCGCCGCACCCCGTGCGGCACGGCCTCGCCGACCGCCCGGTGGCCTCCGGCCCACCGGGCGGTCCGGGTCACAGCGGTGTGGCCGCCTTCAGGATGAAGAAGAGCGTGACCGCCGAGTTCGCCGACGAGAGCGCGGAGACCGTGGTGCCCGCCGCCGCTCCCCAGACGGCCAGACCCACCGTGGTGAAGACCGACGGCCAGACCCGGGGCGCGGGGGCCGGGCCGAGCAGCGCCGCCACCCTCCGGGGCACCGGGCCCGCGACGGCGAAGTGCGCCAGGACCGCCGGGGGCGCGCCGCGCGACACCAGCGCGGCCCTGCCGATTGCCCGCGCGACCGTGCGCCGGTCGCCGACCGCCGCCGCGGCGTCCTCGTCGGCCCAGCGCTCGGCCGCGTAGAACACCGCCGTCCGCAGGGGCCGCAGAAACGGATGGGCCCGCGCCGCGAGCTGCGCGGCGAGCAGGAACCGGTGGTGCCGGGCCGCGAGATGCGCCCGCTCGTGCGCGAACAGGGCCCGGCGCTCCGCCGGGTCCAGCTCGGCCAGCATCCCGGTCGTGACCACCACCCGCCCCGGCCCGCCCGGGAGGGCGTACGCGTACGGAGCCCCGTCGCGCACCACCGCCACCGGCCCCGGCGCGATCCCCGCCAGCGCCCGGCCGGCCAGCCGGCGCACCCGCGCATGCCGCCACACGGTCCGCGCGCAGGCGGCGACCACGGCGACCAGGGCGACGATCGCGGCCCTGCCCGCCACCTCGTCGTACGGGACCGCCGCGCGCACCTCGGGGTCCGACCAGCCGTCCGGCAGCGGATTGCCGGGCAACTGCGCGGTGCCGACGACCATCAGCAGCGCCAGACAGAGCGTGCTGCACACGGCGAGGACCCCCGCGACCCCCGTCAGCAGCCAGGTGGCGGCGCGGGGGTGGAGATGCTGTTCGGCGAGGCGGGCGACCGGCCAGGCGGTGCAGGGCAGGACCAGGGGCAGAAGGACGAAGACGCCCACGCGCTCACTCGTCCTCTTCGGGAGGGAGCTGCGCCAGCAGCTCACGGAGCAGCCGCTCGTCCCCCGGGGAGAGCGCGGTCACGAAACTCGCCAGCACCGCCTGCCGGTCCGGCTCGCCGTCCAGGACCTTCCGCATCCGCAGGGCGGCGAGCCCCGCCTCGTCGGCGACCGGCGTCCAGACGAAGGACCGCCCCGTCCGCTCCCGGGCGACCGCGCCCTTGGCGTGCAGCCGGGTGAGGATGGTGATCACGGTCGTGTACGCGAGACCGCCGCCGATCCGCTCCCGCACCCAGCCCGCGCCGACCGGGCCGGGCGCCCCGCCGAGCACCCCCAGCACCGCGGCCTCCAGCTCGCCCTGTCCGCGCCGCCGGGGCCCCGGGCCGCCGTCGCCGTCTTGGTGCCGGTCCGTCATGCCGTCTCACTCCCGCTTCCCCGCCCGCGCACCGCCGCGGGGCGGTCCATCGTACTGAGCGGTGCCCGGGCCCGCGCGCGTGCGGGCCTCAGCGGCGTACGCACAGATGGTCCAGGGCGAACGCGTCGGCCTTCTCCTGGAGCAGCCGCTCCGATTCGAGCTGCTTCAGCAGCCCGTCGAGCAGCCGGGCGTCACGGGGCCGGTGGAGAAACTCCAGGACCGCCCGGTGGAAGGCGCCCCGCAGGGTCGGCGGCATGGCGTCCGACGCGTCGAAGCAGACCCGCTCCGCCTCCCGGAACAGCTTCAGCGCCGCCGAGGTGCCGGCCGTCAGCCGGCCGGGGCCCGTGGTCGCGTCGGGAAAGAACGGCCGCTCGGCCGGTTCCGCCGCCGCGGCCCAGTCGTCGCGGGTCTCCCGCCGCACCAGCCGGCTCATCAGCTCCCAGGCCGCGTCGCTGGGGGTGAAGACCGCCGCCATGTCGCCGGACACCTCGAACACCCTCTCCCCGGAGGCCGCCGGGCCCGTGAACCCCGGCAGACCCCGGGGGCCCGCGAGGAACTCGGCGGTGGGCCGGGGCGTCACATCGTCCCCGTAGTGGCGGCGGATGAACGAACCCTGGTGCTCCCGGGCGCAGTCGCCCCGGTTCAGCAGACCGTACCGGCCGTCGCCCAGACTCTCGAAGGAGGTGGATATCGCCTCCTCGCCCGCCCGCGCGCCGTCCGCGGTGAGCAGGGTCCGCCACGCCCGCCAGGCGCTGCGCACCTCCGGCCCGGTCCAGCTCAGATCGCCCGTCGCCCACCGCTCGTACACGGCGCTGCCGTGCAGCTGGAGCAGCAGGTCCTCGATCCAGTCCGTGCCCGGCCAGCCGGACATCCCGCCCGACTCCATGCCCAGGCACCAGCGGTCCCCGCCGCTGCCCCCCGGGGCATGGGCGCGGCTCCAGACCAGGCTCTTGAGATCGACCCGCACCGGTACCCAGTAGGCGTGCTGCCGCTGCTCGCCGTGCTCGTCCGGCAGCGAGACCCGGGGCGCCCAGGGGGAGATGGCGGCGCCAGCCAGCTCTTCCGGCAGGGGCTTCGCGTCGCCGTCGCGGGCGTACTCGGCCAGCTCGCCCTGGCCGCTGAGGATCGCCACATCGGGCGGCGAGTCCGTGCGCAGCTGGGCCACCAGCGTCTCGCGCAGGGAGCGCGTGCCCTCGTACACATAGCGGTGGCCCGTCCGCTCGCCGATCTTGGCGAGCGCCGCCACGAACGGCTTCTCCTCCCCGGCCGTCCAGGGCCCCAGAACCACCAGCGTCCGGTCCTCCTCGGCGCCGCACCCCGCCGCGGAGAAGGCCGACAGGGCCAGCAGCACACAGACCAGGGCGGTGCGCAGCAGCGGGCGCCGTGCCCTCATACGGTCCTCCCGCGCACGCTCACGCCGTCCTCCACTGGATCGCCAGATGCCTGCGGTTGTAGTGGAAGAGGGTGAAGCCGCAGGCGAGCGCCCCCGCCGTGCCGAGCCCCAGCGAGAGACCGGCGGCCAGGGACCACTCGCGCGAACGGGTCTCGCGCAGCTCGGCGGCGAGCAGACCGGCCTCCTTCTCGATCGCGGCACCGGCCCGGATCTCGCCCCGGATCTCCGCGCTCGTCAGGTCCTCGCCCGGAGCGCCGGCGGCGGAGGCGCCGTGCGGCACCGCGACCTCCCCGAGCCGGTCGGCGGTCCGCCCCACGTGCTCGCGCGCCCGGTGCTGGCCGTCGACCCCGAGGGCCAGCACCACGAGCACCAGCAGGACCGGCGCCGCGTACACCGTCAGCAGCGGGCTCCGGACCCGCAGCTGCCCCCGGACGAAGTCGAGGGTGCCGACGACGGCGAAGGCGAAGACCAGCGCCGTCAGCAGCGCCGCCACCGCCGTCGCCGAGGGCAGCGCGCTCCACCCGGACAGCCGCTCCGCGTCCGCGCGCAGCTCCCGTTCCAGCGCCCGTACGCGGTCGAGCACGGCCGTCGAGCCGGCCGGGCCCGTGCCGTCCCCCAGCAGCCCGGCCGCGTAGCTCAGTCCCGCCCTGCGCAGCTCGTCGCTCTCGTGGTGGCTGTTCGCCCAGCCGATCCAGTTGTCGTACGCCACCACCAGCCCCGACACCACCCGGACCTCCTGCTCCTGGGCCCGGCGCAGGGCCCCGGTCCGCGCGGCGTTGTTGAGGCTCTGGGACGCCTCGGTCACCAGGGAGGGATACCGCTCGCCGAGCCCGACGAGATCCGTCTGCGGCAGCGGTTTGCCGTCGTCGGTGCCGAGCCGGCGCTCGGCCTCGTACCGGGCCACCGTCAGCGAGACCCTGGCGTGGGTCAGTTCGACCAGAGCCGGGGCGTACCGGTCGCGGAGCCGCTCGGTGCGGCCGTCGAGGGTGAAGTACGCGGTCGCGGCGAGGGCGAGCACCGCGAGGGCCAGGGCGGGCAGCAGGACCATCCGGCCCAGCAGGAACTGCCCGGTGGATCTGCGCCGGTCCGTGGCGGTGCGCCCCGACGACCAGTGCCACAGTGCCCGGCCCGCCGACCGCCAGGCCGCGCGCTGTCCGAGCCGCCGGAGCCCCCGGGGCAGGGCCCCGGCGCGACGGCGCGGACCGGACCGGCCGTCCATCACCGCTCCCCGGCCCCGGCCCCGGTGCCGCCGCCGGGACGGTCGGCCGGGCGCGCCGGCCGGCGCCGGAACAGGCCCCGGCGCGGCTCGCCCCGCCGGTGGGTGAGGGCGATGGGCCGGGTGCGGTACGCGTTGTCGACCAGCGCCTCCGCCAGCTCCCGCCGGCCCGGCCCGCGGGCGAGCGGCACCTGCTCGAAGAGCCGCAGATAGCAGGCGGCGAGCTGTTCGCACAGATCGCGCCGGGTGAGCGGGGCCGGGATGGTCTCCGGCAGCTCCGCCAGCTCCGCGTGGAGCGCGGCCAGCGGACCGGCCTCCGCCGGCCGCTCCTCGCGCCCGCGCGGGCGAAGACTCCGCTCCCGGGGCCGCGCCGGGCCGACCAGCCGCAGCAGCAGCTCCAGGAGGTCGGCGCGCAGCCGCTCCTGGGCGTGCCGGTCGGTCAGCCCCTCCTTCAGCGGCAGCCGGTGCAGCGCCACCCAGGCCCGGCGGGCGGCCGTCACGGTCGGCGGGGACCCGTCGGCGGGCGGGTCGGCGAGGATGCGCACCATGGCCGTCCGGGCGGCCGTGCGGTGCCGTGAGTCGGGAGGCACCGCGCCGAGGCAGTCGAGGGCGAGCCTCGGCCTGCCGTCCGCGAGATGAATCCGGGCGAGGCCGAAGGCGGCGCCGCCGAGCGCGTGGTTGCGGTGCCACACCGCCCCGTACAGCACCATGGCCTCCTTCGGGTCGCCGAGGAGTTCATGGCAGTAGCCGAGCGCCAGCTTGGGCGCGTACTCGCCGGGGATCGCCTCGTAGACCAGCTCGAAGCAGGCCAGGGCGGACTCCACCTGGTCGCGGGAGAGATGGAGCAGACCGCGGTGCCAGTGCAGACGCCAGTCGTACGCGGCGAGGGCGCCGACGGCGGACCGGGCGCGGAGCAGCTCCCGCTCCGCCGCCGCCTGCTCCGCGGCGGCCTCGCCCGGGTGCTCGCGGGCGATCTCCAGATGGAGCCGGCAGCGCAGCAGGGCCCGTTCGGGCGACTCGTGCCAGGCGCTGCTGAGCTGGAGCAGACCGGCCGGGTCGTCGTACGAGGTGCGCTGGAGCTCCTTCCGGTTCGCGTCATCGCCGTCGGGTTTGGGCACCGGCAGCCCGAGCGCGACCTCGGCGGGGGCCGGCGGCCGGGCCGTCAGCCGGCGCTTCCCGCTGCCGCCGCCGCGCCACTGGTCGAGCGGCGGGGCCTTGCCGAGTTCGCCGTCGAGCGCGGCGGGCGCGGCGCCGAAGAGCGACGACGGCTCGAACTCCTCCTCGCCCAGCCGCAGCGAACGCAGCTCCCGCAGCACACCGCGGAGCTGCACCGACATCTCCTCGGCGGTGGCGAACCGCTCCTCGGGCAGGGCGGCGGTGGCCCGGCCCAGCGCGTGCCGCAGTGAGACGGGGCCCAGGCCCGGCGGGTCCTCGGGCACCCGCCCGAGCAGCGCCCGGAGGACCTCGCCGACGGCGTACAGATCGGCCGACACGGTCACCCCGGTGGACTGCCGGACCTCGGGGGCCGGATAGGTGACCGGTCCGGGCGCCCCGACGTCGCGCACCCCGGCGACATCGATCAGTTTGATGCCCTCGCCGCAGTGCATGACATTGCCGAGGGAGAGATCGCCGTAGACGAAGCGGTGCTCGACGTGCAGATAGCGCAGGGCGTCCAGGATGTGCAGCCCGTAGACGGCGATGAACTCGTGCACCCGGTAGTCGTGGAACGGTTCGACGCGCCGCGCGATCTGCTCGGCGACCCAGTGCAGCGGGGCGCCGTTGGCGTACTCCATCACGATGAACATGGCGGTGTTCGCCGGATGGTCGGGGTGTTTCGCGTAGTTGAAGACCTTGATGATCGAGGGGTGGTTGAGGCTGACGAGCCGGAGCCGCTCCGTCCGGGCGGTCGTGGTGGCACTGCGGTCGGCGGGGTCGTGCACTCCCTTCAGGGCGACCTCCCGCTTCTCCAGCATCTGGTCGTGGGCGAGATACACCTGACCGAAGCTGCCCTGCCCGAGCCGGCCGACCACCCGGTACTGCTGGTGCAGTTCCTCGCCCCGCGCGAGCGCGGGACCGGGGGCGGGGGCGGAGCCGGGCGGCACCGGGGGCTCCGGCTCGACGATGTGGTCGGGGTTGCCCACGACGACCTTGGGGAGCTTCGTCAGCTCCGGGCCCGGCGCGGTGACGGTGTACCCGTGCGGGGCGTGCGGCGGATCGAGGGCCTGTACGGCGTCCTCGACGGCCGTGCGTATCCGGAACAGCTCGTACAGCGAGGCCGCCTCATTGCGCGGACCGCCGTCGCGGCGCAGCGCGGCCAACCGGGCGGAGAGCTGCCGGGACAGCGGTCCGGGGACGGGCTCCGCGGCCGGGCCCGGCCCGGCCGCCACGGTCGATCCGCGCCGCTCCAGCCGGGCGAGGACGGCGAGCCGCGCGGCCGTGGCGTCCGCGCGCCGCTCCGCCCAGCGCGGGTCGAGCAGTTCGGCGACCTCGGCCAGCAGCGGGGAGCGCGGGTCGCGGAAGGTGAGCATCACCCGGCTGCGGCCGGACGTCAGCAGCGCCCGGAGCAGGGGCAGCACCGCCTCGCCGGTGGGAACGGCCCGGTCGACGGAGAGGAAGGCCGCGGAGAGCGGTGGTCCCTCACCGGCGATCCGGGCCAGCAGGGCGGCGGTGTCGGCGGCCGGGGCCGCCCGGCCGCCCGGCCCGGTGCCCCCGGTGGTCCGGGCGACCAGCCCGGCGCGGGCGGCGGTGCGGAACACCAGCCGCTCGGCCGTCCAGCCCGTGGCGTCCAGCGCGAGATCGATCGAGCCCACCTGCGGCTGGTTGGCCCCGCCGTCCCACATCACCCGGGGGTTGCGCTCACGGTCGGCGAGGATGAGCGTCGAGTGGATGGCGAACAGCGCGTCCTGGTCCTCGTCGCCGGCGAAGGCCAGCTCCACGGGCTCGGTCACCCGGCCGGAGCCGGCGGCCGGGCCCCTCGGGTCGCCCGCCTGCGCCGTCCCTCCCGCGCCGGCGGCCGTGCCGGTGCCGGTGCCGGTGCGGGCCAGCGGGACCCCGTCGCGGAGCCAGTGGGTCATGACGTACCCCACCCCTGCGGCCCGTTCGGGGCTGTGCGGGCCGGTGGTGAGCGGGATGGTGCGCGAGACCGCGGGCGGTCCCGACACCGTCAGATTCAGCTCCTCCGCGGGCAGGTGCCGAAGAATCGTCTCCGCCGGGATCATGTAGGCGTGGTCGAGCGCGACGGGGAACCGCTCCGTGCCGTGCTGGTGCACCAGGATGCCGATGACCCCACCGGTGCGGCGGTGCACCACCCCGCTGCCGCTGAAGCCGTGCCGGATCACATAGGGCGCCGACTCGGCGTCGAGCTGCACCCACTCGGGGTAGCTCCCGGGTCCGCCGCGCCCCATGATGCGCGCCCTGACCGCCTCGCCGCCCGGCAGATCCCGGGGGTAGCCGACGGCGTGCACCAGGTCGTCGAGCGAGAGCACCTGCCGGTGGAGGACGACGGGGTCGACCGGAGGGCTCTCGTCCAGTTGCAGCAGTGCCAGATCGGCGCTGAAGTGCGAGGTGAGCGGGCGGAGATACGGCGCGAGGACCGTGGCGCGCAGCGGCCCCGCCCGGTCCGGCGGGGCGCCGGGGAACTCCGCGTACACCTCCGTCAGCGGACGCGGGACCTCGGTGCCGTCCTTCCGGGAGGAGCGCTTCTCCATCACGACATGGGCGCAGGTGAGCACCCGGCCGCCGGGAAGCAGCACACCCGCTCCGAGCGACGCGGCCCGGGGGTGCCCGCTCTGCGACAGCCGGACCCGCCAACTGTCCTCCGGGACAGTGTCAGGGGAATGCCCCTCGGGCTCGTCCATGCTCCGCAACAATAGCCACGAGGGGCCGGAATCGGACCCCGAATACCTGATGAGGGGGCGGCCGTGAATGCGAGTGACGGACGGGGCGCGCGGGGTGGGCCCGACGGTGCGGAGACCGCGGGTCTGGCCGAGGTGATCGGCCGGATTCGCGAGGAACTGGAAACGGCACAGCGCAACGGCGCGGACAGCGGGCTCCAGTTCCTGGTGGAGCGCGTCAATATCGAATTCGCCGTGCAGATCCGCCGGGAGGGCGGCGGCAGGGGCGGGGTGCGCGTCGGGGTGCTCACCGCCGAGGCGGGGGCCGCCGTGGCGCGCGAGAACACCCACCGCATCGAGATCGAGCTGCTGCCGCACGACCGGGACGACCGCCCGGAGGGCCCGGGCATCAGCATCGGCGGGCCCCGGTAGGGCGGGCATCCGGCGGGAGGGCCGGCAGCGGGCGCACGGTGCCGGTGCCGGTGCCGGTGCCGGTGCCGGTGCCGTCGTCGGGGCGCGGGCCGGGACCACCGGCGCCGGAGAGCGGTGCGCGCGGAGGCGGGCGGTGGGGGAACGGGGGCGGGCGGTGGGTGTGCGGGGGCGGACCGGCTCTCCGTTCCTGTCCCGTCCGCGGTGTGCCCGGCTCTGTTCCGCGGCCAGAATTCAGTGTTCAGAATTCAGTGTTCCGGTTCCCGTGCTCCGAGGGTGGCGCCGGACCGAATCCCGCATTCCGCCGGTCCGCCATTCCGTGATCGTTTCCAGGGTGAAACCGCGGGGCTCCGCCGTGCGGCCGGCGATTCCCGCGCCGGGTGCGGAGGCGGCCTTCCGGCCTCCGCGCCCGGGGTGAATCCCCCGCGCGGCGAACCTCGTTCACCCGATTCCTCGGCGGGTCCCGCCGCCGGGCCCCGGGGCCGTCCGGGGCGCCACCGCGGCGTACGGCTCTGCTAGCCTTCCGCCCGTGTTCCCCCACCGTGTCTAGGCCCGCCGACGTCCCCTGTTCCGCCTCCCGCGGCACATGGCGCTCCGGCCTGCCCGCACACACTCCGGCGCCATCGGGCGCCGTCCCGATGAGGAACACATCCCATGTCTTCGCCTTCACGGGCCCCCTCGTACGCCGCCGTGCTGCGAGAGCCCCACGCCCTGCGCACCTTCGGCGCCGCGCTCGTCGGCCGCTTCTCGTACGGCATCGTCTTCGTCTCCCTGGTGGTGGCGCTCACCCGTGCCACCGGCTCCTACGCGTGGGCCGGGACCGCCCTCGCCCTGTTCGGGCTCGGCGGTTCCTGCCTGGCGCCCCTGCGCGCCCGGCTGATCGACCGCCACGGCGCGCGGCGCGTGCTCGTACCGATGGCCACGGTCTACGCGTCGCTGCTGACCGCGCTGGCCGTCGCGGCCTCGGGCTCCGGCGCCCCCCGCTGGGCGCTGCTCACCCTGACGCTCGCGGCCGGTGCCTGCGCGCCGCCGCTCGGTCCGGTGATGCGGACGGTGTGGAGCGGTCTGCTGCCGGAACCGGCGCTGCGGCAGCGGGCGTTCTCCCTGGACACGGTCGCCGAGGAGGTCCTCTATGTGATGGGTCCGCTGGTGGCCGGGGTCTTCATCGCGCTGGGCAACCCGGCCTGGGGGGTCGGGGCGAGCGCGCTGCTGGTGCTGAGCGGCACCCTCGCCCTGGTCTCCTCGCCGGCCCTGCGCACCGTGCCCGGCCGGGGTGCCTCCTCCGCCCCGGAGCCGCGGCGGCGCGGGCGGGCGGCCCGCGCCCCGGGCGCGCTCGAACCCGTCGTCATCGCGGGCGCGGTCGGGGTGTGCCTCGGCGCGCTGACCCTGCTGGCCGTCGTCTTCGCCGAACGCCATGACCGGATCGCGGCAGTGGCCTGGATCGAGGCGGCGCTCTCGGTGGGCAGCGTGGCCGGCGGTCTCGCCTACGGCGCCCGGGTGTGGCGGCTGTCCGGCCGGCTCCGGCTGGCCCTGGCGACGGCCGGTCTGTCGCTGACCCTCGGCCTCGCGGGCCTCTCCCCGAACCTCTGGGTCCTCGCCCTCATGGCGGTCTGCGCCGGGCTCTTCCTCTCCCCGGCGCTGACCACCGCGTATCTGACCATGGACGAGTACGCCACACCGGAGACCCGCACCCGGGCCGGCACCTGGGTCAACAGCGCCCTCAACGCCGGTACGTCGGCGGGCACCGCCGCCGTCGGACTCCTGGTGGGCCGGCTTCCGCTCTGGCTCTGCTTCCTGGTGACCGCCGCTCCGGCCCTCGCCGCCGCCGCGGCGGTCCTCCTGCGGCTGCGCCCTTCCGCGCCGCCCGCGAGGGCCGGGGCGCCGGAGGGTGAGCCGGTGGCGGGCCGTCCTCAGGGGCCGGCTTGCGGGGCGCACAGGGAGAGCAGGGTCTCCAGGGCGTCCCGGAAACGCCGGGGGCGCAGGGTCCCCGGCAGATGGGGCCCCGCCCAGCCGGGACCCGCCACCAGGACCGCCGGGCCGGTGCGGGCACCGCGCACCCCCCACTCCAGGGAGCCGATCCGCTGGGCCAGCGGGCGGCTCGCGGTGCTGAGCGACTGGGACCAGAGCACCACCGCGACCGGGCCGGTCCTGCGCACCGCCTTGTCGAGTGCCTCGGCCGGCACGGCGGCCCCGAACATGGCGACCGGCACGGAGCGCTCCGACAGGGCCGCCGCGAGCGCCTCCAGCGGGAGGGTGTGCAGCTCACCCGGGACGCACGCCAGCAGCACCGGCGGTACGGGGGAGCGCTCGGCGGGCGGAGCGGCGGGGCGGCGCAGGGCCAGGGAGACGTGCCACGACAGCAGATGCTCGACCTCGACATATCTCTCGCCCTTGTCGCCGGAGTTCTCCCACTGGCGGCCGACCGCGTGCAGCGCGGGCATGATCACCTCGTCCCAGGCGCCGACCAGCCCCAACTCCGCGACGACGGAGGCCAGCAGCCGGTCCATGGCGTGCGAGTCGAGGCGTGACGCGGCGTGGATCAGTCCCTGGCACGCCCGGCCGGACGCGGCCGGGCGCCGGGGCTCCGGCATCCGGGCCGGCCCGGGCCGGGGGGCCGGCCCCCGCGCGCCCTCCGCGCCGGGCCCGGGAGCGAGCGCGGCCCGCGCGGCCTCGGAGGGCGGCACCCCCGCGCTGGTGAGCCGGCACATCCGCTCCAGGAGCGCGATGTCCTCCCCGGTCCACCGGCGGTGCCGGCCGTCCTCCCGGGACGCCGGGCCGATGCCGTAACGCCGGTCCCAGGAACGGAGGGTGGTCGGCGCCACGCCGAAGCGCCGGGCCACGGCACCGGTGGTCAGCCCCGCTTTCGGGATATCCGCACGTGGCGGGGGAGATGAAGCACGCACGTACGGACTATAACGACGCACAAACGACGCGTGTTGCCCGGCGGGGCCGCCAGTGGAAAACCTGGGGCGACCGAGGCGCGGTGGGGCGCGGACGGTCCGGTGGCGCCCCGGCCCGCCCGGGCCGGCCCCACCGCGCCGCCGAGCCCGGCACGAGGAGCAGAGCGCATGGCGACGACCGCACCGTACGGCCCGGCCGGCACACCCCGGCCCGCGCCCGGCGACGAGCCGCCCGAGCCCGCGCGGTCCGGGGAGCGCTCCTTTGCCACCGGCTCCGCCGAGAGCACCCGGTCCGGCGCCGGACCTGCCGTGCCCGGGGGGCCCGCCGGGGCCGGACCGTCCCTCGACGGTTCGCCCGCGACGGATTCCGCCGGGGTGCGCCCCGCCGAGGGAGCACCGCCCGGCACCGGACCGTCCGGTGGTGGGGTGCCGGCCGGTGGGCGGTTCGGGGCCGGTTGTGTGGATGGCGGGGTATTGGGGGGTGGGTTGTCCGGAGCGGTTTCCCCCGGGGTGGGGTCCGTGGAGGGTGTTCCGCCCGGGGGCGGGGTGGACCGTTTCCCGGCCGCCGGTGACGGTGGCGGGGCTCGGGTGGTCGAGCGCGGTGGTGGTGGGGTGTCGGCCGGTGGGCGGTTCGGGGCCGGTTGTGTGGATGGCGGGGTATTGGGGGGTGGGTTGTCCGGAGCGGTTTCCCCCGGGGTGGGGTCCGTGGAGGGTGTTCCGTCCGGGGGCGGGGCGGACCGTTTCCCGGCCGCCGGTGACGCCGAGGCCCTGGCCAGCGGCTTCGTCGGCGGCGACGAGCAGAGCTTCGCCGCCCTGTACCGCACCTGTGGCGCCCTGGTGCACTCGCTCGCCGCCCGGACCCTGGGCGACCCGCGCGAGGCCGAGGACGTCACCCAGCAGGTCTTCCTCGCCGCCTGGCGGGGCCGCCACGGCTACCGCCCGGAGCGCGGGCCGCTCTCGGCCTGGCTGGTCGGCATCACCCGACGGAAGATCGCGGACGCGCTCTCCGCCCGCACCCGGCGCACCGAACTGGTCGCCGCCGCGAGCGCCCGGGCCCGCCCGCCCGGCGAGCGCGCGGACACCCGCCCCGAAGCCGCCCTCGACGCCGTGCTGATCGCCCAGGAGCTGGCGAAGCTGCCCCGGGCCCAGCGCCAGGTGCTGGGCCTCGCGTTCTGGGAGGACCTCACCCAGGTCCAGATAGTCGAACGGACCGGGCTTCCCCTCGGCACGGTCAAGAGCCACACCCGCCGGGGACTGCACCGGCTGCGCCGCTCCCTGGAGGACACCCCCGACCGGCCGCCCGCCGGACCCGCGGGCCCCCGCGCCGCCGACCACGCGCGCAGATGCGTGATGCGCTGACATCCGGCCCGCCGATGAGCGGTGTCCCTGCGCCCGGGAGCGCCGCCGGTACGGAATCCTGAGGGCCCGCTCCGGCCGGGCCCGGCGATCGAGAGAACCAGGGAGGGGTTTCATGGAGGACGGCACCGAGATCTGCGTCGTCGGGGCGGGCGCCGCGGGACTCTCCCTCGCGTACTGGCTCCACGCCGCCGCCCCCGGGCGCACACCCCCGACCGTCACCCTGATCGACGCACCCCCGGGCCCCGCCAGACCCCCCGAGCGCACCTGGTGCTTCTGGGAGCCGGAGCACGGCGCCTTCGACACGGCCCTGACCGCGAGCTGGGACACCCTCCGGGTACGGGCCCCCGACGGGACACCCCTGGCCGGCTCCCCGGCCCCGCTGCGCTACAAGATGCTCCGCTCCACCTCCTTCGAGGCCCTGGTGGGCGAGCGCCTGCGCCACGAGGCGGGGCTGCGCCGGACGGAGGCCACCGTCGGCACCGTCGAGGACACGCCCCACGGCGCGCTGGTGCGCGGGGTCACCGCACGGGGCGAGGAACTGGCGCTGCCCGCCCGGTGGGTCTTCGACTCCCGCCCCCCGCGCCGCCCGCCCGCCGCCCGCACCACCCTGCTCCAGCACTTCCGGGGCTGGTTCATCCGCTCCCCGGCACCGGTCTTCGACCAGCGGACCGCCGATCTGATGGATTTCCGGACCCCGCAACCCGCCCACGGCCTGTCGTTCGGCTACATCCTGCCGATCAGCCCGTACGAAGCACTCGTGGAGTACACCGAGTTCTCCCGCGCCGTCCTCGACGACCTCGGCTACGAGCGCGCCCTGCGCCACTACACCGAGGAGGTCCTCGGCCTGGACCGGTTCGAGATCACCCGTACCGAGCAGGGCGTGATCCCGATGACGGACGGCCGGTTCCCGCGCCGGGCCGGGCGGTCGGTCTTCCGGATCGGCACCGCCGGCGGCGCCACCCGCCCCTCCACCGGCTACACCTTCGCCGCCGTCCAGCGGCAGGCCCGCGCCGTCGCCGCCCGTCTGCACCGGGGGAGGACCCCGGTGCCGCCCGCCGCGCACTCGCGGCGCTCGCTCGCCATGGACGCCGTCCTCCTCCGCGCCCTGGACACCGGCCGCGTCGACGGCGCGCGGTTCTTCACCGGGCTGTTCCGGCAGGTCCCGATGGAGCGGCTGCTGCGGTTCCTCGACGGCGCCACCCGGTGGGACGAGGATGTCGCGATCGGGCTGCGCACCCCCGTACGCCCCATGCTGCGCACCGCCGCCGAACTGCCCTGGCTGCCCCGGCGCGACAGATCCGCGCGCCCATGACCCACCCGGCCCGAGAAGTGCCCGCCCCCGCGCGGCTCCACGAACACCCCCACCCCCGACGAGAGAGCGGAGACCCGATGGCCCTGCTGCGCGACGACACCCTGTCCGCCGCCTTCGACCACGCCGCGCGCACCTACGACCGGCTGGTGGCCGTCAACCCCGGCTACCACGCCCATCTGAGGCGCTCAGCGCGCCGCCTCGGACTGCCCGACCGGGGCGCCGGGCTCCGTCTCCTCGATCTGGGCTGCGGCACCGGCGCCTCCACCGCGGCCCTGCTGCGCGCGGCCCCGCTCGCCGAGATCGTCGCCGTGGACGCCTCACGGGGCATGCTGGAGCGGGCGGCGGCCAAACGCTGGCCACCCGGGGTCACCTTTGTCCACGCCCCCGCCGAACGCCTCGCCCGCGCCGGTGTCGATGGCCCCTTCGACGCGGTCTTCGCCGCCTACCTCTTCCGCAACCTGGAGGACCCGGACACCGTCCTCGCCCGGGTGCGGGAACTCCTCGCACCGCACGGCCGGCTGGCCGTGCACGAGTACACCCTCGGCGGCTCGGCGGCCGACCGCGCCGTGTGGACCGCCGTCTGCAACGGCGTGGTCCGGCCGGCCGGCACCCTCACGGGCGACCGTGGCCTCTACCGGCATCTCTTCCACAGCGTCGTCGGCTTCGACACGGCCCACGCCTTCGGCGACCGGGTGCGGCGCGCCGGATTCACGCGCGTACGCGTACTTCCGCTGCCGGGCTGGCAGCGCGGCATCGTCCACACCGTGGTCGGCGCCGCGGGCGGGCCGGAGGCCCGGCGATGAGCCCCGGGGCCCGCGAGGGCGCCCGCCGGGGACGCGACCGGCGCGCCCGTGTCCTCCACCCGCTCCCCGGCAGCGCCCGCGTCAGCGGCGACCCGCCCGCCGTCGCGGTCGTCGGCGGCGGCATCGCCGGACTCGCCGCCGCCACCGCCCTCGCCGAGCGCGGTGTGGGCGTCACCCTGTACGAGCGGGAGCGGCAGCTCGGCGGCCGGCTCGCCGGCTGGCCGGAGCGGCTCGCCGACGGCTCGGACGTCACCATGAGCCGGGGCTTCCACGCCTTCTTCCGCCAGTACTACAACCTCCGGGGACTGCTGCGCCGGATCGACCCCGAACTCTCCATGCTCACCCCGCTCCCCGACTATCCGCTCCGGCACAGCGGCGGCCTCCAGGACAGCTTCGCCCGGGTGCCCCGCACCCCGCCGTGGAGCGCCCTGGGCTTCGCCGCGCTCAGCCCCACCTTCGGCTGGCGCGATCTCGCCGGGATGAATCCGCGCGCGGCCCTGCCGCTGCTGGACGTGCGGGTCCCCGAGGTGTACGAGCGGTACGACGGCCTCAGCGCCCGCGAGCTGCTGGAGCGCATCCGCTTCCCGGAGGCCGCCCACCATCTGGCGTTCGAGGTGTTCTCCCGGAGCTTCTTCGCCGATCCGCGCCGGCTCTCGGCCGCCGAACTGGTCCTGATGTTCCACATCTACTTCCTCGGCTCCAGCGAGGGCCTCCTCTTCGACGTGCCCGCCGAGCCGTTCCCCGCGGCCCTGTGGGACCCTCTCGGCCGCTATCTCACGGGCCACGGCGCGTCACTGCGCACCGGCAGCCCCGTCGAGAGCGTCGAACCGGCGCGGGACGGCACCTGCGTGGTCCACTCCGGACGCGGCGCGCGGGCGTACGACGGTGTGGTCCTGGCGCTCGACACGGACGGGCTGCGGTCCGTGGTCTCCCGCTCGCCCCTGCTCGGCGACGAGGAGTGGCGGGCGCGTGTCCTGCGGCTGCGCACCACCCCGCCGTTCCTCGTCAGCAGGCTCTGGCTGGACCGCCCGGTGGCGGCGGACCGGCCGGGGTTCCTGGGCACCAGCGGATACGGCCCGCTGGACAATGTGAGCGTGCTGGAGCGCTGGGAGGGCGAGTCGGCCCGCTGGGCGGCCCGCACCGGCGGCTCGGTGGTCGAACTCCACGCGTACGCGGTCGATCCGGCCGCCGACCGGCTGGTGGAGCAGGACCGGCTGCGGGCCGAGCTGCGCCGTGTCTACCCGGAGACGGCGGGCGCCCGCGCCGTCGACCAGCGGCACGAGTGGCGGGCCGACTGCCCGCTCTTCCCCGTCGGCGGCCACGGCGACCGGCCCGGGGTGCGCACCCCCGAACCCGCCGTGGTGCTGGCGGGCGACCTGGTCGGATCGGGGCTGCCGGTCGCGCTGATGGAGCGGGCGGCGACCACGGGGTTCCTCGCGGCGAACGCCCTGCTCGCCCGGTGGGGCGTACGGGGACAGACCCTGTGGACCGTGCCGGACCGGGGGCGGGTGCCGGCCCTGCGGGCCCTGAACCGGCTGGCCGGCATCTGACCCCCGGCCGGCCGGCATCAGAACCCCCGGGCGCCGACCCGGCCGGCTGGCACCTGAGCCCCCCCGCCCCGGAGGGGGGCTCAGCCCGGGAACCGGCCGGTGCTGCGCAGCTCCCAGCGCCGCTCCGCGTAGGCGATGTCATCGCGCCACAGCCGCCCGGCCGCCGCCCGCATCACCGGCCGGAGCAGCGGGGCCGCCGCCCTGGCGGCCGTGAACCCCCGGCGCCCGGACGCGGCGACCACCGCCTCGACAACGGCGGTACGGGGTGCTCCGGAGCCCTCCGGGGTCAGCGGCGTGGCATGGGTCTCGACCACCGAACCCCGCCCCTCGCCCCGGGTGATGCGCATGACCACCGTCCGGGGCCCGGGTGCGGTGAAGACCGCCCGCACCGGCACCACAGCGCGGCCCGCCACCTTGAACGAGACATCCACCGTGAAGGCGTCCCGGTCCCCGCCCTCCTCCTCCGCGCCGTCGCCCGGCTCGCCGACCACGGTCAGATCGACGAAGGAGTACGGGTGGAACCAGGCGCCGTGCCAGGGGTCGAGCCGATTGGCGATCACATCGTCGGGCTCGCACCGCCCGACGACCGTGCAGACCGCGTCCACCGCCCCCGCCGGATGCGGGCGGTGCGGCACGACGGGCCGCTCCAGCGGCTCCTCCCCGCCGGCCCGGTCGAGCCGCACCCAGGCCAGCACCCCGTCGTCGTACGCCGGATAGGGCTCCCACCCCGCCCGGGGACCGCCGTCCAGGGCGAGGCCGTGCCAGTGGCAGACGAGGGTGCCGCACCGCACCGGGCTGTCCCTGAGCGGCGCCCCGAGGTGGGGGCAGGCGCCGGGGCCCGCCCGCAGCGCGCCCCGGGCGTCCCGCCAGGCCACGACCTCAGTGCCGGCGACGGTCAGCCCGAACGGGCGGTCGCGGCCGATGTCCCGGGCGGCGCCCAGCACGTACCAGTTGCCCGACGGGCGGGCCCGGGCGCGCTTCAGCGCCCCCGCGATGACGCCGGGGGAGGCGTCGCGCCAGGTGGGGCGCTGCCGCTCCCAGGGGACCGGCCGCCGCCGCAGCCGCAGCGGAAACCGTCCGGTGTCCTCGCTCATACCGTCTCCCTCCGGGTGGGCGCGCGACCGGCCGCGGAGCCGGCGGCGGACCCGTTGGCGGGCGCCGCCGGGCGCCCGGCAGGCCCCGGCGAGGCCCCCCGGGCGCGCAGCCGGGCCACGGCCAGCCGGGCCAGACCGTCGGCCGCGACGGCCGCTCTGCGACGGCGCGGCACCACCGCCCGGCGGTGCACCACGGACCAGCCGTCCTCCTCGATGGCGTCCAGAATCCCCCCGTACAGCACCCGCGCGGTACGGATGCACGGCCGGGACACCGGGTCGAGCATCGCCACCCCGGGCGCCGCCTCGCGGTACACCCGGCGGGTGAGCGCGGCGGCCGACCGCAGGGCCTCGGTGATCCGCGCGTCGCGGGCCCCCGACGCGCGGCTCCACAGCAGCAGCTCCCGGTCCACCCCGTGCGCGCTCAGCAGATCGGCGGGCAGATAGACCCGCCCCCGGTCGAGGTCCTCGCCCACGTCCCGGAGGAAGTTGGTCAGCTGGAACGCCACCCCGAGCGCCGCCGCGTGCGGCGCGGCCACCTCGCGCGGGACGACGGTGCCGAGCACCGGCAGCATCTGGAGGCCGATCACGGCGGCCGAGCCGTGCATATAGGCGCGGAGGTCGTCGTAGGTGGCGTAGTCGGTGACCTCCAGATCCCGGCCCATCGAGGTCATGAAGTCCAGGAAGTGCCGGTGGTCGATGGCGTAGCGGTCCGCGGTGTGCGCGAGCGCCGTCACCACCGGCTCCGTGGTGGCGCCGCCGCGCAGCGCCGCGTCCAGATGGTCGTGCAGCGCCCGCAGCGCCGCCGCCCGCTCGGCCGGGGAGGCGCCGGGGGCGGGGGCGTCGACGATGTCGTCGGCCCAGCGGGCGAAGCCGTACAGGGCGTGCACGGCGGGCCGCCGCTCCACCGGCAGCAGCCGGGTGGCGAGGAAGTACGTCCTGCCGTGCCGCGCGTTGAGCCGGCGGCAGTGGGTGTAGGCGGCGCGCAGGGCGGGATCGGTGATGCCCGCGGCGACCAGCTCCCGCGCGCTCACGCGGACCCTCCCCGCGCCGGTGTGCCGGACTCTCCCCGCGCCGGTGTGCCGGTGCCACCCTCCGCCGGGGCGCCCGCCCCTCCCCGTGCCGGGGCTCCCGCGCCGCCTCCCCGGGTCCGGGCGGCCGGGGTGGTGCGCACCGGGGCGCGCAGCACCCCGGTGACCCGGGCCGCCGCGAGCTTCCCGGAGATGAGGACGGTCGGCACCCCCACCCCCGGGGTGGTGCCGCTCCCCGCGAGGACCGCGTTCTCCGTGCCGCGCACCATGTTGCGCGGCCGGAAGGGACCCGTCTGCGGGAACGAGTGCGCCACCGAGAACGGCGTACCGGCCGCGTGCCCCTGCGCCGTCCACTCCGCCGGGGTCACCAGGCACTCCTCCTCGATGGCCGCGCCCAGGCCGTCCAGCCCCCGGCGCTCCAGCTCCGCGAGCAGGCTGTCCCGGTAGCGGGGTCCCAGCTCCCGCCACTCCCGGGCGCCGGGGCCGATGTCGGTGTTGGGGCAGGGCGCCAGGATGTGGTGGAGATGGCGGCCGGGCGGCGCCAGGCCCGGATCGGTGGCCGTGGGCCTGGTGATCAGCAGCGACGGGTCGGACATCAGCCTGCCGGTGCGGGTCAGCTCGTCGAAGGTGCCCTTCCAGGCGGAGCCGAACGAGATGGTGTGGTGGGCCAGCTCCGGCCAGGTGCGGTGGGTGCCGGTGTGCAGCACCACGGCCGACGGGGAGTGCCGCAGCGGTCGCGGCCGGCGCGGCCGGTGACCGAGCAGCCGGTAGGCGACGGGCAGATCGGGGGTGAGGACCACGGCGTCGCAGGGGACGCGGCCCTGGGACGTGATGACGGCGGTGATCCGCTCGCCGGAGCGCTCCAGCCGCCGCACCTCGTGCCCGTACCGCAGCTCGGCGCCCGCCTCGGCGGCGGCGTCCGCCATGGCCCGGGGCAGCGCGTGCACCCCGCCCCGGGGGAAGAAGACACCCGCGACCGTGTCCATGTAGGCGATGACGGCGTACGCGGCCAGCGCCCGGGCCGGCGGCACCCCCGCGTACAGCGCCTGGAACGAGAAGACACGGCGCAGCCGTTCGTCGGAGAGGAAGCGGCCGATCCGGGCGTCGAGCCGGCCGAAGCCGCCGAGCGCGGCCAGCCGGGCGAGATCGGGATGGAGGAGTTGCAGCGGGGAGTCGAAGTTGGCGTCGATGAAGCGGCGCATCTCCACCGCGTGCAGCCGGGTCAGCCAGGTGCGCAGCGCGCGGTAGCCGCCCGCCTCCCGGGCGCCCGCGAACCGCTCCACCTCGGCCTCCATCGCCTCGGCCCCGGTGTGCACATCGAGGGAGCTGCCGTCGGCGAACCGCGCCCGGTAGGCGGGGTGCAGCGGAATCAGCTCCAGCCGGTCGGCGAGGCTGAAGCCGACCGCGGCGAACGGCTCCTCCATCAGATCGGGCATGGTCAGGACCGTGGGCCCGGTGTCCATCCGGTAGCCGCCCAGATCCAGCAGCCCCGCACGCCCCCCGGGCAGCTCGCCCCGGTCGACGACGGTCACCCGCCGCCCGGCGCCCAGGAGGTGCAGGGCGGCGGAGAGCCCGGCGAGCCCGGCTCCGACGACCACCACGTGGTCGGTGCGTCCCCTCACCGTCCTCATCGGCGCACCTCGCCACAGGACTGGAGCAGAGCGGCGACGGACGGCTCGTCCCCCGGCGGGGCGGGGTCGCCCGGCGCGCCGGGCGGGACACCGGCGACGGTGTGGAACAGCTCCCCCAGCCGGTGCCCGGCCCGCGGGGCGAGCACCGCCCCGGTCAGATGCCGGGTGCTCTGGGCCACCAGCCGTTCGATCCTGGTCTCGACGAGGGCGCGGGCCCCCGTCGCCACCAGCGCGGCCCGCACCTGGTCGAGCCCGCTCTCGGAGAGATCGCCGTCCCCGACGGCGGAGTCCAGCAGCGCGAGGACGCGCTGGTTCCCGGCGGCCTCGGCCCGGGCCCGGGCCACCGCCAGCAGATAGGTGAGCTTCCCCTCGCGGATGTCGTCCCCGGACGGCTTCCCCGTCCGGTCCGGGTCGCCGAACACCCCCAGGAGGTCGTCGCGGAGCTGGAAGGCGATCCCGGCGCAGCGGCCGGCCGAGCAGAGCGCGCCGGTGGTCCGGTCGTCCGCGCCGGCGAGCGCCGCGCCGAGCGCGAGGGGCCGCTCCACCGAGTACAGGGCGCTCTTCAGGGACGCGGTGCGGATCGCCACCGTGATGGAGCGGGCCCCGCGCGCCTGCCCGTGCAGATCCAGATACTGGCCCGCCACCATCTCGGTGCGCAGCGACCGCCAGACGGCGTTGACCCGCCGCCGGGTGTCCGGGGGCAGGTCGAGGGCCGCCACGGTGTCATCGGCCCACGCCAGCGCCAGATCCCCGACGAGGATGGCGGCCGAGCGGCCGAACGACTCACCGGGCCCCCGGCTGTCACCGGTGCCGTACTGCGCGTCCAGGCCGGTGTGGACGGCGGCGGAGCCCCGCCGCAGCGGAGAGCCGTCCATCACGTCGTCGTGGACCAGCGCGCAGGTCTGGATGAGTTCGAGGGCCGCCGCCAGCCGCAGCGCCGCCCCGGTCTGTCCTCCGTCGGAGCCGCGCGCGCACGCCCGCAGCCCCCACCACAGGAACTGCGAGCGCATCCGCTTGCCGCCGTCCAGGGTGAAGCGGGCGACGCGGCCGGCCACGTCCTGGGCGAAGACGGGGTCGATCGCCCCGGCCGCTTCGAGCCGCTCGCGCAACTCCTCCTCCAGGACGCGCCCGACGGCTCCGGCGACATCCGCGTCGACGACAGCCGGACGGGGGACGCCCGGAGGGCCGTCGTCCGGCTCCGGGGGAGGGAACCCGAAGGGGTGCGGCCGGGCACCTGACTGCTTGTGGGGGAGTGCCTCCGTCCAGGTGCGGCGCATCGCACGTCCTCTCATCGCGTTCGACCGGCAGGGGTTGGAGTGCATTCCGGTCGGACGCTCCTTTCGGATGCAGCAGCAGCGTGTTTGGCCGGAACTCCGGGGCGGTCCGGGGCCCGGGCGCCCAGTCCACCACGCCGGGAGCCCGATTCCCGGTCACCACGATCGGCCGGACGCGGGTTCACACGCGTGCCCGCGCGCCGGGCCGCCCGTGGCGAGCCGTCCACGGCTCCGGGGGTCCTTCCGGTACGGGCCGGCCGGGGCTCCTCCGGTACGGGCCGGCCGGGCACCCTGCTGGGCACGCAGCGGCCGGGGGCCTTCCGGTACGGAGCGGCCGGGGCTCCTCCGGTACGGAACGCGAGGGCGGGGCGGCCCCGTCGGGACCGCCCCGCCCTTCCCCTCCGTACCGCTCCCGCGCTCAGCGCTTGACGGCCACGAAACCCCACTGCTCGACCGGCTCACCGGTGACCGGCTCGTCGGGGCGCCACAGGCTGATCGAGCCGAAGCCGGGCTCGATCAGCTCCAGACCGTCCGAGAAGGAGCCCACGACCTCGGCCGGGCGCGAGATGTAGGGCAGCGCGCCCCCGCTCGCGTACTCGTCCGATCCGGCGCGGGTCTCCGGCGTCTCGATCGTGTCGCACAGGATCAGAGCGCTCCCGGCGGGCAGGACGTCCAGATAGCTGCGCAGCAGCGCGGCGGCGTCGGCGTTGTCCGCGACATGCCCCAGGGTGGAGAGCAGCATCAGCGCCACCGGCCGGGAGAGGTCGAGGGTCTTCGCCGCCTCGCGCAGCACGGCCGCCGAGTCCGTCAGATCCGCGTGCACATAGTCGGTGGCACCCTCGGGCCTGCCGACCAGCAGGGCGCGGGCATGGGCCAGCACGATCGGGTCGTTGTCGACGTAGACGATCCTGGACTCGGGCGCGGAGCCCTGGGCCACCTCGTGCGTGGAGTTGGCGGTGGGCAGCCCGGTGCCGAGATCCAGGAACTGACGTATCCCCAGCTCCTCGGTGGCATGGCGGACGGCTCGCGCCTGGAATCGGCGCGAGGCCCGGGCTATGTCGATGATCTGCGGGAACATCTCCTCCAGCCGTGCACCCAGGACCTGGTCGACCGGGTAGTTGTCCTTGCCGCCGAGCCAGTAGTTCCACACCCGCGCCGAATGGGGCGTGGTGGTGTCGATCTGGACCACAGGCTCCCGCTGCTCCGCGTTCATCGTGCTCTGCTCTCCTCGTATCAGCCCCCGCACAGCCCGTGCGGGGGGCATGCCCATGCTTCACCACCCGTCACATTTAAGCCAGTGGCGCCGGGGAACACGTGGCATATCGGGGCAGGTTGACGGCGCGGGAGGCCGTCGCGTCCGGTGCGGGCGCCGGACTTCAGCCCCGGTCCAGGCCGTTGAGCAACCGGCTGAGGAGCCGGGCGAAAGCGGCATCGGCGCTCGGCGGCGGCGGGGCTTCCGCGAGGATTCCCGCCAGTTCCGGGTGGTGGCCGTCGGCGGCGACAGCCGCGAGATAGGCCGCCTCGGCCGCCGCGAGTCCGGGGCCGTCCGAGGCCGTCCGCCGGGCGACCTCGTGGGTGACATGCCCGGCGACGAAGCCGGTGACCATGCTGAACACCTCCAGCTTCGCACCGGCGTCGAGACCGGCGGGCCGCAGGGCGACGAGCACATGCTCCAGGAAGGCGAGCGTGTGGGGCCCGAAGGTCCGGCGCGCGGGCAGCGCCGCGGGCAGCCAGGGGTGACGGAGCATGAGGGCGCGCTGGGCGTGCGCGACGGCGGCGAGGTCGGCCCGCCAGTCGCCGCTGAGCGGACCGGCCGTGGACAGTTCGCCGTTCACATGGTCGATCATCAGCTCCAGCAGTGTCTCCTTGTCGGGGACATAGCTGTAGAGCGACATGGCCCCCGCGCCGATCGCGGCGGCCACCGCGCGCATGGTGACCGCCTCCAGCCCTTCGGTGTCCGCGAGGGCGACCGCCGCGGCGGTGATCTCCGTACGGCTGAAGGCGGGCGGACGCCCCCGGCGCGGCCGGCCGGGGCTCAGCCACAGCTCGCGCGGGTCGACGCTCCCGCCGCCGGTTCCGCCACCACGGCCCACGGCAGTTCCCTTCGCTCGCTCCCGCCCCGCTTCTCCTGCTGTCCGGGAGGGGGCTTGCGGTGTCCATCCAAGCAGGCGTTATTCTCGTACGACGTACGGAAATGCAGGCCGGGGAGACCGAGGAGAGCCGATGAGACCGACGACGCGTGGTGCCGTGCCGATGTCCCGCCGGTCCGGGGGCCCGCGCGCGTCCCGCGGGCTGCCGCTGTCCGCGCGGATGCTGCGGGCCACCTGGCGCGGCCTCCCCGCGCGGCGGTACGACATCGGGTGGGAGCCGGGGTTCGAGGTGCCGGCCGCCGACGGCAGCCCGCTGATCGCGGACCACTACTTCCCGCGCGGCCCGGTGGGTGCGGCGGACGGCGCGGGCGGCGGGCCGGAAGGAGGCCCGGGGGGTGCTCCGGAAGGAGGGCCGGGCGTTGGTCCGGAGGAGGGGCCGGGCGCGGGCCCGGGAGGTGGCGCGGGTGCGGGAGCGGGAGGTGGTCCCGGCGGCGGTCCGGGCGGCGGTCCGGGGGGCGGTCCTGGCGGCGGTCACCCCACTCTCCTGGTGCGCTCGCCGTACGGCAGAGGTCTCCCGTGGGGGCCCCTGTACGGCATGCTCTTCGCCGAACAGGGCTTCCATGTGATCCTCCAGAGCTGCCGGGGCACCGGAGGCTCGGGCGGCACCTTCGACCTGTGGCGCCACGAGGCCGCCGACGGCCTCGCCGCCGTGGAGTGGCTGCGGGAGCAGCCCTGGTTCAACGGGGTGCTGGGCACGGTCGGCGCCAGTTATCTCGGCTACACGCAGTGGGCGCTCGCCCTCGACCCGCCGCCCGAACTGCGGGCGATGGTGGTCCAGGCCGGGCTGCACGACCCCCGCGCCCTCTTCCACTCGGGCGGTGCGTTCCACCTGGAGAACGCTTTGGTCGTCGGCGTCGGCATGACCCACCAGCACCGGGGCGCCCTGCCCTTCCTGAGGGCTGTGCTCCGCCTCGCCCGGCGGCTGCGCGGCGCCACCCGCGCCCTGCCCGCGCGCGACGGTCTCGCCGCCGGGCTCGGCGCCGAAGTCCCCTGGCTGGACGAGGCGGTGACCCACCCGGACGCCGACGACCCGTACTGGTCCGGCGCGTCCGTCCTGAGCGCCGCCGACGGCCCGGGCGTGCCCACCGCCCTGGTCACGGGCTGGCACGACGCCCTGGCCGGCCAGGTTCTCGACCAGTACGCACGGCTGCGCGGCTCCGGCCGCGACACCGCCCTCCTCGTCGGCCCCTGGACCCACACCTCCGCCTTCGGGCAGGGATGGCCCGAGGTGTTCGCCGAGAGCCTCGGCTGGCTGCGCGCCCATCTGTGCGACGACCCGTCGGCGCTGCGCCCGACCGGTGTACGGGTCCATGTGGGCGGTCAGGACGAGTGGCGGGACCTCGGCGAGTGGCCGCCGGCCGGGGGTGCCGTGCACTGGTATCCGACGCCCCAGGGGTATCTCACCCGGCTGGCGCCCACCGACTCCGCGCCGCTGGCGGCCTTCCGCTACGACCCGGCCGACCCCACCCCCTCGGTGGGCGGCCCCCTGCTCTCCCGCACCGCCGGAAGCCGGGACAACGGCGCTCTGGAGGCCCGTGACGATGTGCTGACCTTCACCGGACCGCCGCTGGCCGACTCCGTCGACGTGCTCGGCGCGGTCGCGGCGCGGCTGGAGGTCTCCACGGACACCGGGCACGCCGATCTCTTCGCCCGGCTGTGCGAGGTGGACGGGGAAGGCCGTTCCGTCAATGTCTGCGACGGGCTGGTCCGGGTGCGCACGGAGGGGGAGCGGGCCGTGTTCGTGACGGTGCCGATGGGTTCCACGGCCCACCGGTTCGCCGCCGGGCACCGCGTCCGGCTCCAGATCAGCGGGGGCGCCCACCCCCGCTGCGCACGGGGCACCGGCACGGGGGAACCGTCGGCCACGGCCACCGTGCTCGTGCCGGTGAACATCACGGTGCACATGCGCTCGGCGCTGATCCTGCCGGCCGGGGCTCCGGTGGTTCCGGCGGTTCCGGTGGCTCCGTCGGCCCCTGCGGGGGAGTAGCGCTCGCCGCTCAGCGCGGCTGGAGGGCGTGCTCGATCGACGCGACGGTCGCCCGGGGGTCGCGGACCTGGAGCACCAGCCGGGCGTACCGCTCGTCCGTCAGTTCCACGACCACCACCCTGGAGGCGTCCCGGACATCCCAGAACACTCGCTCACCCTTGGAGTAGAAGGTCCCGGCGGTGATGAAGCGGGGGAACTGGGTTCCGGGCGCGCGAATCCCCTTGGGTTCCCTGGCCATTCCGGGATCGACGGTCGCACCGCGCACATGGTCGAGCGGGATGGCGAGCCGGCTCCTGAGCGCCCACAGCCTGCCGAGGCCCTCCATCTCCACGATGAGTCTGCCGCTGTCGATCCTGACCTGTGCCATATCCGCTCCCAGCGAGTGGTGGTGGGGTTCAGTGGTGGTCGAGACGCTCCGCGAGGGCGGCGCGGGCCCGGCCGGTCTCCGCGGGGCTCGCGCCGGCCCGGCTGCGGATGCGCAGCCCGAGGGCGGCGGCGGTGAGGGCGATGGCCAGCCCGTCGTGCCCGGCTGTGCCGTCCCCGGACGTCTCCCGCCCCGCCGCCCCGCCGCCCGCGGCTCCGTCGAGCGCCGTGAAGGTACGGGTGACCAGCTCGGCCACCTCGTCGTCCACCGGCGCCCGCTCGACGGCGGCGAGCAGCAGCAGATCGAGCCCCGGTCCTCCGCCCGGCGGGCGCAGCGCCTCGCCCAGCACCTCACCGGGGTCGCCCGCCCGGGCCACCCGGTCGATCAGCGGGGCCACATCGTGCGCCAGATACCAGCGGAGCGCGGCCAGATAGAGGCCGCGCTTGCTGCCGAAGGTCTTGTACAGACTGTTGCGGTGCAGCCCCAGATGGGTGACCAGATCGTCGATGGAGATGCCGTCGTACGCCCGGCCGGCGAAGAGCCCGGCCGCCGAGCGCACCACTTCTGCCTCGTCAAAACCTCTTGGGCGTCCCATGGCCCCACCGTAAGCCATTAAGGAACGCTTGGTCAAGAACGACCGTTCCTTAACGGCGCGAGGCCGGCCCGCCACTGGGGCGGGCCGGCCCCGTGGGGGCGGGCGGTCACTCTCCCGACATCGCCGCGGCCATCCGCAGGTGCGGGGCCGCCTCGTCGGGCCTCCCCTGGCGCTCCAGGGTGCGGCCGAGCATCAGCCGGGCGTAGTCCTCCACCGGGTTCAGCTCCAGCACGGACCGCAGCTCCGTCTCGGCGCGGCCGAGCTGGGCCGAGTGGTAGTACGTCCGGGCGAGCAGCAGGCGCTGCGCGATCTGCTCCGGGGCCTCGTCGACGAGTCCGCGCAGGATGCGGGCCGCCGTGGCGTACTCCTTCGCGTCGAAGAACAGCCGCGCACGGTCCCACCGCTCGGCGGCGGTGCCGAACTCGAAGTAGGTCTCGTTCACTGGTTCTCCTCCTGGAGTCTCGTCCGGTCGCTGTCAGTGGCCACAACCAGAGGGGTTGGTTGAATATTCCACTACCCCTACTACCCTGTGGGCGTGGGGGCTGACGAGAGCCACCCGTACAGGAATAGGTTGGGAGCCATGAGCAATCTCGATCGTCAGGCCGTCCCCTCCCTCTGCGGCGGCCGTGGCTTCGTCGTCGCGGAACCCGTCCGTGAACTTCTCAGTCCCCGCCGGGTCCGGCTCGGGGAGTCCACCGAGGTCCGCCGGCTCCTGCCCAACCTGGGCCGGCGCATGGTCGGGGCCTGGGCCTTCGTCGATCACTACGGCCCGGACGACATCGCCGACGAGCCAGGGATGCAGGTACCGCCCCACCCGCACATGGGCCTTCAGACGGTCAGCTGGCTCCACGAGGGCGAGGTGCTGCACCGCGACAGCACCGGCAGCCTGGCGACCATCCGCCCGCGCGAACTGGGCCTGATGACCTCCGGCCGGGCCATCAGCCACTCGGAGGAGAGCCCCCGCGCACACGCCCGCCTCCTCCACGGCGCCCAGCTCTGGGTGGCGCTCCCCGACGCCCACCGCCAGGTGGAGCCCCACTTCCAGCACCACACCGACCTCCCGGTGGTCACCGCCCCCGGCCTGACCGCCACGGTCATCCTCGGCTCCCTCGACGGCGCCCGCTCCCCGGGCACCGCCTACACCCCCATCGTCGGCGCCGACCTCGCCCTCACCCGCGGCGCGAACCCGAGCCTGCCGCTCGACCCCGATTTCGAGTACGCGGTCCTCTCGATGTCCGGCGAGGCACACGTCGACGGCGTCCCGGTCCTCCCCGGCTCCATGCTCTACCTGGGCTGCGGCCGGACCGCCCTCCCCCTGCGCGCGGAGTCCGACGCCGGTCTGATGCTGCTCGGCGGAGAGCCGTTCGAGGAGGAGCTGATCATGTGGTGGAACTTCGTGGGCCGCACCCAGGCCGAGATCGAACAGGCCCGCACGGACTGGATGACCGGCTCCCGCTTCGGCGAGGTGAAGGGCTACGACGGCGGCCCGCTGGCGGCTCCCCAACTCCCGCCGGGGCAGCTGAAGAAGCGCGGCCGGGTGCGCTGACCGGGCCTTTCGGAAAGGGGTGCGGGCGGTCATCGGTGAAGATCGCCGCAGAGCCGGAGGGCGGGGAGATCTTCGGGTGGTCGCGGGCCGAGGAGGGCGCCGCGTGAGCCGCCGCGCCATCGCGCACGCCCCGGCGGCCGGGGCGGCACGGGCGCACACGACCTCCCCGGACACGTCGCGGTCCGTCCTGGAGGTGACCGCGGCGCGGCTGGTCCCACCGTTTTGCGGGGCCTGGCCCCGAGACCGAGTGCTCTCCGGTGCGCGGCCGGACCGCGTCGCCGGTGGCGCGGAGGACTGGCCGCGAGGTCTCTCAGCAGGTCACGGCGGGATGGAGAGCCAGGATTCACCAGGTTCAGTGGTATTCATCCATCTTTATCCGGCACCGGGTGTTCACACCGCCGGCCGGCGGGGGTGGGCCTCTCCGGGCAGGGAAGGGGGGCTTCTACGATGGAGGCCTCTCAGGTTTCACACCGGCGGGCGGAAAGTGCGGAGGCAGATGTTTTCGGTTCAGGTCAGGCCGGCGGCGGAAGCCGCGGTGCTCCGGCTCCGGGGGGAACTGGACGTCGAGAGCGTGGTGCAGCTGGACGAGGCCGCCGAGACGGCGCTGTCCGCGCGGCCCGCACCGTCGCTGGTGGTGGTCGACTGCGCATCCCTGTCCTTCTGCGACTCATCCGGTATCAGCGGACTCGTCCGGCTCTATCAGCGCCTGTCGGCGCAGCGGGGGCAGCTCCGGGTGGCGGCTGCGCCGGCGCCGGTGGCCAAGGTCTTCTCGCTCACCGGGCTGGACCGCGTGATTCCCCTCCACACCAGCACCGCGGAGGCCCTCACCGCCCGGAGCGGGCGTGACCGGGTGGCCGATACCGGTGCGGAGAGCGGATTTCGGGGAAGAGGGACGGAATGACCAGCACACCAGAGCGGCCGGCCGTACCGCACGGCCCCGGGCCGGCGGCATCTGCCGAAGAGGCGGATCTGCGTTCGCTGTTCGGTGAGTCGACCACTCTGTTCGCCTCGATGGCCGGCCCCGCTCATCTGCTGGAAGCCGCGAACCCGGCCTTCTTCACCGCTGTCGGCCGCACAGCCGAACGCACGGGGCTGCCGCTCGGGCAGCTGATGCCCGAATTCGCCGAGCAGGGCTTCATCACCCTGCTGGACCGTGTCTACCGCACCGGCCGGCCGTGCGTTGACCGCAACGCGCGGGTACTGCTGGGCGAGGGCACGGGGGTGCGTGAGGCGTTCTTCGACTTCACCTACGAGCCTCGCCGCGACCGGGGCGGCAATGTGATGGGGGTGCGGATGATCGGGATGGAGACCACCCAGGTCAACCACGCCCAGCGGCTGACAGCCGAGCACCGCGCCCTGCTGGAACAGATAGCCCGCCAGGCTCCCCTGGCGGACGTGCTGGAGGGTATGGCGAAGGTGATCGAGGACCTGTCGCCCGGAGTCCTGGTCTCGGTTCTGCTGGCCGACGAGGACGGTCTCCATCTGCGCCACGGCACCGCCCCGAGCCTGCCCGCCTTCTACAACCAGGCCATCGACGGCATCGCCACCGGTGACGGCGTCGGCTCCTGCGGCACCGCCGCGCACCGCGGGCAGCGCGTCATCGTCTCCGACATCGCCACCGACCCGTTCTGGGACGACTTCCGCGGCCTGGCCGAGCGCGCCGGCCTCGCGGCCTGCTGGTCCACCCCCATCCTGGGCCGCGACGGGCACCTGCTGGGGACGTTCGCGATGTACCACCGCGTTCCGCGCGCCCCCGCCGAGGCCGATCTGGCACTCGCCGGTGTCTTCGCCGACACCGCGGCGCTGGCCATCGAACGCCATCATGCCGAGCAGGCCCGCCTGGCCGCCGAGGCGGGCGAGAAGGCGGCCCGTGACGACCTGGCGTTCCTCCTCAAGGCCAGCACCACACTCAGCTCCGACCTCCACTACGCCCAGACCTTCGAGCGGCTGGCCGCCCTGTGTGTGCCCGCCCTGGCCCCGCTGTGCGCGGTCGATGTCATCGAACAGGGCCGGGTGCGCCGCATCGCCACCGCCGCCCTGACCGCGGACGCCCAACAGCTGCTCGCCTCTCACATCCCGGTCTACGACGCCGGCGACGACGCGGTGGCCCGTGTGCTGGCGTCCTCGCTGACCGAGGTCGCCCGCCGTGCCCCCACCGGCCCCGGCCCGTGGCAGGACCTGGGCATCACCGGCTATCTGTGCGTGCCGCTGACCGACCGCGGCCAGACCTTCGCCACCCTGACGCTGCTCACCACCGGGGACCACGCCTTCGACGGGCACGCCGTGGCTCTGGCGGAGGAACTCGCCCGCCGCGCCGCCACCGCCGCCGGCAACGCCCGCCAGTACACCCAGCGCGCCGCCCTCGCCCGCGACCTCCAGGCCGGCCTGCTGCTGCCCGATCTGCCGACCCTGCCCGGCGCGGAGCTGGCCACCTACTACCACCCCGCCGGTGAAGGACTGGACATCGGCGGGGACTTCTACGACGTCTTCCCCCTGGACGGCGGCGGCTGGGCCTTCATGCTCGGTGACGTCTGCGGCCGGGGCGCGCTCGCCGCCACCACCACCGCCCTGGTCCGGCACACCGCCCGCGCCGTCGCCTCGTTCCTGCCCGGCCCCGAAGCCGTCGTCCAGGCCGTCAACCACGCCCTGATCAGACGGCACGGCAGTCACGGCACCGGCTTCGTCACCCTCGTCTACGGGCATTTCACCCCCACCGGGGCCGGACTGGAGATGGAACTCGTCCGGGCCGGTCACACCCTCCCCCTGCACCTCACCGAGGACGGCACACACCCCGTCCACTGCGACGGACCACTCCTCGGAGTGCTGCCGGACCCCCAGCTGTGCTCTCGCCGCGTCAACCTCGCCCCCGGGGAGAGCCTGGTCCTCTACACCGACGGCATCACCGAAGCCCGCAACAGCGCGAACGAACTCTTCGACGAGGAACGCCTCACCCAGGCACTCACTCCTCCGCCACCGAGGGCTCCGGCCGTCCTGGACACCCTCACCGCCGCGGTCCACTCCTTCACCGGCGGCCGTGACATCGACGACGACCAGGCCGTACTCGTCCTGACCGCCACCCACCGCGACACCGACACCGACACCGACACCTGATTCCCGAACCCCGAACGGCACTCGGGGACGCGGTACGGGCCGAGTGCCGCGCGCACTCGGGAGGCCGCCCACGATGAAGCCCTCCGGCAGCCGGACCGCGCGGACCGGGCTCACCTGTGTCACGGGGCCGGGCGGTCGTGGTGCCGCCCGGCCCCGCGGGCCCTTCTCCTTTCGGCACGGGAGAGGGGCGTGGTCCTTCCGGACTGGAAGGCGCGGGCCCCGGAAGGGTGCCTGCTCTTCCATTTGCGGGGCTCGGGTACCGGTCCGCAAGGAATATCGGGAATTTCGCCTCTGATGACGTTCAATGCGTCATTATGTGCGGCTGGTTGTGATTGGCCGCAGGTTACAGCGAGGTCATTGTTCCGTGATCCCATGATCACGTGGCGTGTGCGGAGTGTTTCGCTCCATGCTGGCGTCCCCCGCCCCTCACCACCACGCGTCGGCACCGCGTGGAGGGGCCATTCCGGACGTACTTGGAAGGCTCGATGCACACACAGCAGGCGCGGACCCTCATCACCGCGACGCAGTCCCTCCGGAGCGCCGCGGCGACCGCGTTCGAACTACCCACCCGGCTCATCGCTGAAACCACCCACACCACCGGACGGTGCCCTGCTCCCCGGACGGGCGTGACGATACAACACGAGGGGCGGGCACGGTGACCCCACAACCCCCGGCGATTCAGCCGTCCGAGGGCTCGCCCGGCCGGCCGGGCCGCAAACTCGGCCCCATCGTCGACGGTGTCGGCGCCGCGCACCGCGCCTGGCTGGAGGCCCTGCGCGCCCGGCTCGCCGCCAGCGGCATGACCGTCAGCGACCTGGCACAGCGCGCCGGATGGTCGAAGTCGAAGGTCTCCGAACTGCTGCGCGGCGCCGGCCTGTACCCGCGCTGGGAGATCACCCACAACCTGCTTCCCGTCCTGGGAATCCCGGCCGCGCCCATGCGCCGGCTGTGGGCGGCGGCAGCGCTCGAAGCACACAAGAAGCAGGACTGGGTCCAGGCCTGCATAGAGAAGGTGGTGGTGGCCACAGGCCCCCGTACCCCGCCCGTGAATCACCTGGCCTTCACCGAGTTCAACGGCGCCACCTACACCGCCTACGCCCGCACCTTCCTCCGCAACCGCACCGAGGCGGACCGTGCGGTCACCGAGACCTTCGACCTGCTGTGGCTGCGCTGGGACGAGGCCCTGGCCAGCTCCGACGTCCAGTCCTTCGCCTGGCCGATCCTGCGCCGGAGCGTCATGCAGCGCACCCCCCACACCGCTGGGCGTCCGGAGCTGGTCCGCGCCGCCTTCGACACCGTCGTGCTCGGCGAGACCGCGGACCTGACCGCCCAGTTCCTCCAGATGTCCGAGTCGATGCTCCTGTTCCAGGCCATGAGCCGCCTGCCCGACCTCCAGCTCGACGTCATGGTCCTCAAGCACCTGCGCGGCCGCACCACCGAGGCCGTCGCCACCACCCTGGGCATCCCGATCGCCCTGGTGTACTCCGCCGAACGCCACGCCCGACGCTTCCTCACCACCGCTCTCGACCCCCACAACGGCCCAGGAGAGACACCTCAGTGACTGCCCTCGATCACCTCCTCGCCCGCGCCCTGCTCCGCGACGACCCCTACGTCCAGTCCGATCTCATCCCCCACCAGGACATCAGCCTGGCCCTCGACACCCCGTGCTGGCACCCGCCCGGGACCCACAGCCGCCACCGGACCAGCCACACCGCCGCCCGCGACCTGCGGACCCTGTGCGAGACCCTGATCACCCACACCGCCGCCTCGCTCCAGGACTTCCTCACCGACCGGATGCCCGGCCCCCGCGGCGCACGGGTCCTGGGATGCATCCTCCAACTGGCCGGCGACGACGCCGGCGCCCGGTTCTGGTGGCAGTACGCCGCCGGCGCCGGAGACGACACCGCCGCCTACTGCCTCCACCTCCACCACCTGGCCCTCGGAGAGACCCACGCCGCCGCCTGGTGGAGCGAACAGACCCGCCTCGACACCGAAACCGCACCCCAGACGGCCGACTTCCCCTGGCTCCCCGAACTCACCCGCGACCTCGACACCAGCACCCCCACCGTCCTGCGCCTCCTCGGACAGCTCCTGCGCCGCACCGGCCGTTGCAGGACCGAGATCATCGAAGCCGTCGTGGAGTACATCACCGACAGCTCGGCCGTGGCCTACAACGACAACCCCGACATCGAGATGCCCCTGCCCGGCCCCGACTTCGCCGACCACATCACCATCCTCTTCGCCGCCACCACCACGCCCGGCACCCGAACCACGCAGGACCGACGGGCCGACCCCCACCCGCGGCTCTCCCGCCGCGAACCCGAACACGCCCTGGCACTCCTGCGCTCCGAGGAACCGGTACGCGGGGGTCACCATCGCTGACCGGGCGATTCCGCGACAGCGCGGGCCCCGGGAACCGTTCAACCGGCTCGTGGGGCATCCGGGTCATCCGGACGATCGTCCTGGCCCGGCCGGGCACCCCGGCTGCCGTACCCCTTCATCTCATGAGGGGAGAGTCTCTCTCCCTCTGCCCCGAAGTCATCGGCTTCCCGAGGTGTTCCCCGGTCCGCGGCACGCCGGGCGGCCGGCGCGGGCTGTTCTCCCGGGCGCGGGGCCCGGCCCCTGCCTCTCCCTCGCCAGACCACCATGCCGATCAGCAGCCCCACCACCACGACGCCGACGAGAAACGGCCCGAGCCAGGCGACGCCCCCCTCCGCCGCGAGAGTCACCGGGGCGGAAGATTCCTCGGCTGCCACCGTCAAGATCACAACGACTCCATCCCTCTGGTCCCGGTGAGGTTTCCCGCGAGGTGACCGCCTTTCCGCGGCTGTGATCGTTCAGCGCCCGGGACCGTCCCGGGGCGAGCGAGCGCGGAAGCCGTACCTGTCACGGGGCAGGGCGCGGCTTCCACCGGAAAGACGGGCAGGTGCGGGGGGCACGCGGCTGTGTACAGGGGGCGTGCGGCCGGGGGACCGGCGGTCCCCGCGGGCGGCTCTCGCCGGCGCCACCTCAGGCGTGCGGACGTCCGGTGTGCCGACGCGCCTTGTCCGCGGCCTGCTCCGCCTTCCCGGCGACCTGGTCGCGGCGGCCCTCCGCCTGCGCGCCCGCGTCGTCGACAGCCTTTCCGGCCGCCTCCTTCACCTTGCCCTTGAGTTCTTTGGCTTTGCCCTTGGCCTTACTCATAGCGGAATTCCCTTCGGCGCGTTTCCAGGGTGCCTCTCCGCGCGCGGCCCCGCAAACCGCCGCCCGGCATGCGGGCACGGAGCGCCTCGCGCTCCGTGCGGGCGAGACTGTCGGCCGAAGCGGACAGAACGGTGTGGACGGTCCGGTCCGACCGGTCAGCGCATCCCCGCGTGCCCTCCGGGTGAACCACGCGTGCCCCGTGGGGACGCATGAGCCCGTGGCGGTAGAAGCAAGAGGATGCCCAGCGATGCCGAGCCGCCACCGTCCGCCCCCCTCCCGCACCCTGCCGTACCCGAGGGGCTGCGGGCCGCCGCCGCGTACGCCTGGCGTGTCGTGGTGGTGGCCGTCGTCGTGCTCGGGGTCTTCTCCGTGCTCGGCCGCTTCCATCAGATCGCCCTCGCCGTCTTCCTGGCGCTGGTGGCCACGGCCGTGCTGCGGCCCGCCGCCGTGCTGCTCGCCCGGAAGATGCCCCGCGCGCTCGCGGTCGGACTGACACTGACCGGCAGCATCGGCGTCGTGCTCAGTGTGCTCGTACTGGTCGGAGAGGTCGTCGCCGGACAGGAGAGCACGCTGGCGCGAGAGTTCCGCGACGGCTTCCAGCAGATCGCGCACCTGTTGGAGGACTCGCCGTTCCGGCTGCCCCCGCACGCGGTGACCGACTTCCAGTCCCAGCTCGGAGAGCTGCTCTCGACCCACCGCTCAGCCGTCGTGGGCACCGTCCTCAGCGGGGCCGGGCGGGTGGTCGAGGCGTTCACGGTGCTCGCCCTCGCCCTGTTCTGCTCCGTCTTCTTCATCCACTCCGGCGAGCGGTACTGGGCCTGGTTCTGCTCCGAGCTGCCGTCACGGTTCCGCGGTCGTACGGCGGTGGCGGGCCGGGCCGCGTGGCGGACCTTCACCGGATACACCCACGGCGTGCTGCTCGTGGCCACGGTCAACGCGGTCCTCGTCGGCCTCGCCCTCACCCTGCTCGGTGTGCCCCTGGCGCTGCCACTGGCCCTTCTGGAGTTCTTCGCCGCGTTCGTCCCCCTGATCGGATCGCCGATCGCCCTGGCTGTCGCGGTGGTGATCGCCCTCGCGTCCAAAGGGCCGCTCGTGGCGGCGATCGTGATGGCCCTCATCGTGCTCATCGGACAGATCGAGGGCCATCTGCTGCATCCGCTGGTCATGAGCTGGGCGGTGCGGCTTCACCCGGTTGTGGTGGCTCTCTCCGTCATCGGTGGGGCCGTCACCGCGGGCGTGATCGGCGCGGTGACGGCTGTTCCCCTGATCGCTGTGGTCTGGTCGGTGCGCCAGGCGCTCCGCGACCCGGGCCCCGAGTGAACCGAATCCGGCACGCACCAGGGGAGAGCGTCCCTCGCGCGTCCTCGGGGACGGGCCGCTCCCAGCCAGCCGGTACCGCTCCCAGCCAGCCGGTACCGCTCCCCGGCGGCCTCCGAGCCGAGGCGGGCGGCACGCGTGTGGCGCGAGCACCGGCGGACGATCCGCGCGTCGGCAGCGTGATGGGACTCGCCCGCCGCTTTCTCCCCTCGGCGGTGGCCCCCCGGACCCACTGGGCGCACCTTCCCGGTACCCTCCGCGACCACCACGCGCGGTCCCGTGCCGGCGCTCATCACTCGCTCCGCTCTCCCCGGTGACCGTGTGCTGTGCGGTGGTCCACATGGAGTGGGTATCAGCCCCTGCCGGGGACTGACGGGTCCCCGGCAGGGTGTGGAGTGAAACCGTGTCCCGGGAAACCGGCCGCGCTGATCGGAGCCGGCGATTCCTGCGGCGCCGCCGATACGGCGACTGCCGGGCCGGGGCGGGGCGTCGGCTGAGGATTCCGGCTCGTGGACCCGGGCGGCAGGGCTCCCGTTTCTCCGCACTCCACGAGCGGCCCCGCAAAAGATGCGGGCCGCGCCACAGCGACGAAACTGGGCACTATGGCAGAGCGACGAGCGAGTGCCGTTCGCCCCTCAGGGGGGCCGCGGCGAAAGGCTTCTCCCACGAGGGGTCCCGAGCATGCTGCCCGGGCCGCGTGCCGGAGCCTGGAGGGGCTCGTCGACCATCCCGCTGAAGGTGTCTCCGAGGTGCGCCGCTCCGACGACGGCTGGTGCGTGGTCGTCGATGTCCTCGAAGTGGCCCGTATCCCGGACACGACGAGCCTGCTCGCCTCGTACGAGGTGCAGCTCGATCAGCGAGGTGACCTCCTGGAGTACCGCCGTGTCCGCCGCTACCGCCGCGGTTCCGCAGACGAGTAGGCCGAGTTGTCCCACAGCCGGAAGGACCTGCCGTGACCGTCACCTACGCCGATGATGTGGCCCCGTGCCGGTCACGCGCCGGCAACCTCTACGACGTGCTGGAGCTCATCCTCGACCGCGGCATGGTGATCGACGTCTTCGTCCGGGTTTCCCTGGTCGGCATCGAGATCCTCAAAATCGACGCCCGTATCGTCGTGGCGAGCGTGGACACCTACCTCCGGTTCGCGGAGGCGTGCAACCGCCTGGATCTAGAGCGCGACCCGGGCAGCACCACCGTCCCCGAACTGCTCCACGGCGGCGTGGCCAAGTCGATCGGCAAACGCAAGGTGCGCAGAGCCGCGGAGACCGTCGGCGACAAGGTGCGGAAGGCGGTCGGCGGAGGCGATGACTCCGATGAAGCCGACGAGCCCGACGAACCCGACGCAGCCGGTGAACCCGACGAGGACGACTACGACGCCGCTGAGCCGCGACGGCCGAGGAAGCGGGCAGCCCCCGCCCGGGGCAGCGCCGGCCGGCGACGTCGCGTGGAGGCGTGAGCCGGTGGAGACCGACGGCATTCTCGTCTACGCGATCGTTCGGGCCGGTGCCCGGCTGCCCAGGGGAACAAAGGGTGTGGGCGGCGGGGATGTCGTCCTGCGCGCGGTCGGCGGGGGAACGACCGCGGTCGTGGTCGGCGACGCCCCCGCCCAGGTACGGGCACGCCGCCGTGACCTGCTCGCTCACCAGGATCTCCTGATGGGGCTGGCCGAGAGAGGCCCGGTCCTGCCGATGCGCTTCGGGGTGATGGCCCCGGACGAGGAAACCCTCCTCCGCCGGCTGGCGGCCGAGGAGTCGAGCCATGTGGCCAACCTGAAGCGGCTCGCGGGGCATGTGGAGCTCAATGTCAAGGCGATGCCCGCCGAGGACGGACTCGCCGCACTGCTGTCCGAGGACGCGAAGGTGAGGCAGTTGCGCGAGGAAATCCGTCGGCGCCCCGGCTACGAGGCGAGTGTGCGGCTCGGGGAAGCCGTGGTGGCCGGCCTGTTCCGGCGGGCGGCCGAGGCGGGACGCGGCGTTCTCGGCGCCCTCACGCCCCTGGCGCGAGCGACGGCCCCGGGGCCCGAGGTGCGGGGCTGTGCGCTGAACGTGTCCTTCCTCGTCCGGCGCGCTGTCGCCGAGCGATTCAGGACCAGGGTTCAGCGGCTCGCGCACCTCCACCGCGACCATGCCGAACTGCGCGTGTCCGGACCGCTCCCCTGCTACAGCTTTGTCGACGCCCGCACCTCGGCGGCACTGACCGGCGGGAGCTGACCGATGGGGCTGATCTCCGGGATTCTCCTCCTTCCCATCGCGCCGGTTCGCGGTGTGGTGTGGGTCGCCGAACAGCTCCGGGACGCCGCTGAGCGCGAGTTCCGCGACCCGGGCGCGATCCGTGCTCAACTCGCCGCGCTCAACCGGGAACTCGATGACGGGTTCATCGGCTGGGAGGAGTTCGAAGCAGAAGAGGAAAGGTTGCTGGACCGGCTCTACGGTTGCGCCGCACTGGTCGGCCCACGTCGAGTGACGGAAGGTGACGGAGATGAATGATCAGGAGAAGGTAGCGCTCGCCGCTGCGGTTGTGGGCGGCTACGTGCTGGGCAGGACGAAGAAGGGCCGACTGGCTCTGAGCGTCGCCACCTATCTGGCGGGGCGCCGATTCGGGCTCGAACCGCGCGCGCTGGTGGCCGAAGGGGTGCGGAGACTCGGTGAGATCCCGCAGTTCGCCGAATTGCAGGATCAGTTGAGGGGCGAGGTTCTCGACGCCGGACGACAGGCGGTGACCGCGGCCGCGAACCGAGGCATGAGCTCTCTGGCCGACGCCATCAGTGACCGGACCGCCCGTCTCGGCGAGCTGGGCGCCGGGGAGCCCGACGAGGCGGACGAGGCGGACGAGGCGGACGCCGAGGATGAGGAGTACGAGTACGAGGAGGAGGGCCCGGAGGACGACGAGGACGAGGACGAGGGCTACGAGGAAGAGCCCGAGGACGAGGAAGCAGAAGACGAGGGTTGGGACGAGGAACAGGACGAAGAAGAGGACGAGGAAGAGGAGGAGGAAGAAGAGGACGAGGACGAGGAGCCGGAGGCGCCCGCTCCACGACCGCGTCGCCGCACCGCGGCGAGAAAGCAGCCGGAGAAGCCGTCCGGGAAGTCCGCGGCACCGAGGAAGGCCCCCGCGAAGAGGTCGGCTCCGGCCAAGAAGGCACCGGCCAAGAAGGCACCGGCGAAAAAGGCTCCTGCCAAGAAGGCCCCCGCCAAGAAGGCCGCCCCGGCGAAGAAGTCCGCGGCGAAGAAGGCCGCTCCGGCGAAGAAGCCGGCTTCCAGGAAGTCCGCTCCGGCGAAGAAGGCCCCCGCGAAGAAGGCCCCCGCGAAGAGGTCGGCTCCGGCGAAGAAGTCCGCCGCCAAGAAAACCGCTTCATCGAAGCGGACAGCATCCAAGCGCACCGAGCGCCGGAGGTAGTCAGCCATGGCCAGGACGGAAGACGAGCCGGACGCTCCGGCTGATTCGGGCGCCGATCGCCTCAAGGAGGAGCTGACGAAATTCGTCCTAGCGCAGGTCCAGAGGATCGCCGACGGCGTGGGCGGGAAACTCAGCGATGTCACGGACCAGCTCAGCGGAGTGGCCGAGAACGGAGGGACACTTCCGGCCTTGGGGGCGCGCGTTCTGGGGGGTGAATCTCCGATCAAGGCCCTCGTCTCCGAAAAGGCGAAGGGCGTCAAGGACGCGGTCGTGGGCAAGGCCAAGGACGCCATGGGCGGGGGAAAGGGCAAGCGCAAGTCCGGCGGCGGTAAATCGATGAACATCATCGAGGTGCTCGATGTGGGCGTTCCCTTGCGCACCGCGTATGACGCCTGGACCCAGTACGACCAGTTCAGCAGCTTCGCCAAGGGCGTCCAGGACGTCTCGAAGAGCGAGGACGCGCTCAGTGACTGGAAGGTCAAGATCGGACCGTCGGCACGCAGCTTCAAGGCCACCGTGCAGGAACAGGTCCCCGACGACCGCATCGTGTGGACGTCCGAGGGCGCCAAGGGCACCACGCGGGGTGCCGTGAGTTTCCACGAGCTGGCGCCGAATCTGACGCGCATCGTGCTGGTCGTCGAGTACTACCCATCCGGATTCTTCGAGAAGACGGGCAACCTCTGGCGCGCACAGGGCCGCCGTATCCGACTGGACTTCAAGCACTTCCAACGCCATATCACCCTCACGGAGGAGGAACCGGAGGGCTGGCGCGGCGAGATCCGCGATGGCGAGGTTGTTGTCTCCCATGAGGACGCCGTGGCGGAGGAGGAGCAGGGCGAGGACGAGGCCGAGGCCGAGGACGCGGACGAAGAGCCGGCGGACGAGGGCGAGGACGAGGACGGGGAGGAAGACGAGGAGGAAGACGGGGAGTACGAGGAGGACGGAGAGGAAGAGGAGCCGGACGAAGAACTGGCCGACGAGGACGAGGACGAGGACGAGGACGAGGAAGAGCCGGAGGAGCCGGAGGAGCCGTCGTCCGGCAGGCGCCGGCAGCGGCGGAGTTCGCGGTGACCGAACTCGACACGCGGCAGGGAGAGCAGTGGGCGCCCGGTCCGCAGACCACCAACCTCGCGGACATCCTTGAACGCGTACTCGACAAGGGCATCGTCATCGCGGGAGACATCAAGATCGACCTCCTCGACATCGAGCTGCTCACCATCCGGCTCCGCCTCTTCGTGGCGTCCGTCGACACCGCCAAGAAGGCCGGCATCGACTGGTGGGAGACCGACCCAGCGCTGAGTTCCCGCGCGCGGCGCGAGGCGCTGGAGGACGAGAACCGCGAACTGCGCGACCGCCTGGCCGCACTGGAGGCCTCGCCGAGTGACTCGAAGGTCCGAGCGGCCGGGAAGAGCGAGTGAACATGACACAGCCCGGCGCGCGGCCCCCGGCGACCCCGGCCACCGGAGTGACCTACGTGTTCGCCGTATTCCAGGACGCCCGCGCACGTACTGTCGCGGAGGCCGGCGGCCTGGCGGGCATGCCGGGCGGTGCTGCCGTCCGGGTGCTGCCCTCGGGATCGCTCGCCGCGCTGGTCCAGACCGTACCGGCCGCGGACTTCACCGACGAGGCCTGGCAGGAGCGGCTCACCGACCTCCGTGAGCTGGAGACGTACGCACGGGCGCACCATACGGTGGTGTCCGCCGTCGCCGGACGGTGCCCCACCGTTCCCCTGCCGCTCGCCACTCTGTACCACGACGACGCACGGGCCCAGGAGGAACTGTGCCGGGAGTCGGAGCGGTTCCACGCCGCGCTGCGGCGGATCGCGTACCGATCCGAGTGGGGAGTGAAGGTGTACGCGTCGGCTCCCGGCACCGATGAGCCGGAGCCGGCGCCCGCGCCGACCCGCGCCGTCCCCGGTGCGGGACTCGCGTACCTGAATCGGAAGCGTGGTGTCCAGGAACGGCGCGAGTGGCGGAGAGAACAGGCGCTGCGCCTCGCGGAGACGGTCGACGCCGAGTTGCGAGCGTTCGCCGAGGCATCCCGGCGGCTTCGGGTGGAGACCCGGGAGGACCGCGAGGTCCAAGTGCTCAACGCCACCTACCTGATCGGCGAACACCAGGTGGAGGAGTTCGCCCTGCTGGTGGACACGGTGCGGGAACGCACCGGCGGGCAGATCGAACTCTCCGGACCGTGGGTCCCCTACTCCTTCGTCGGTGAGGCGTGACCATGGGGAGTGACATCGTGCCCTGGGACGGTCCGGAGCCATTGGCGGGCCCCATCGGGGTGCCTCTGGTGGATCTGCTGGACCGAGTGCTGGCCACCGGGGTGGTCATCAGCGGAGACTTGGTCATCGCCATCGCGGACGTGCCTCTCGTACGGCTGTCGCTGCACGCCCTGTTGTCGTCGGTCAACGAGCGAGTGCCCGCGCCGTGGGCCGACGGAGGACCACTGTGACCGATTCGCGCGTGGACCTGAACTCCGACCAGATGGGGCGAGATCTGGTGACCCTGGTGCTGACCGTCGTCGAGCTGCTGCGCCAGCTGATGGAGCGGCAGGCCATCCGACGGGTGGAGCAGGGTGATCTGAGCGACGAGAAGATCGAGGAGATCGGGACCACCCTGATGCTGCTCGACCAGCGAATGACGCAACTGTGCGAGCAGCACGGTGTGCGGCCCGAGGATCTCAATCTCGATCTCGGCCCCCTCGGCAAGCTGCTTCCCCCTCGCTGAGCGGACGCACACAGTCGGCGGAGACGGGCTTGTGGGCTGCTCATCCGTGCGCTTGCTCCGCCCCGAGGAGGGCCGGTCCCGCGTGCCGCCTGCCCGTGATGGCGGAAGGCCGCGGACGGGAGCACAGTGGATGAGGAGGCTCACGTGAGAGCCGTACACCAAAACCTCTGCGAGGCGTCATGACCACATCTCAGGGTGAGAAAGCGGTAACGCACGGGAACGACCAGGGCACCCGGGGAAGGACGACGATCGCGGACGGGGTCGTGGCCACCATCGCCGGAATCGCGATCCGCGAGACCGACGGCGTGCATACGGTGGGACGCGGGGCGTCGAAGGCCCTCGGAGCGGTCGCGGGCAGGATGCCCGGGTCCTCCAGCGCCGGCCGAGGTGTGAAAGTCGAAGTGGGCGAGAAGCAGACCGCTGTCGACGTGGACATCGAGGTCGAGTACGGCATCCCCATCCATGAACTCGCCGACACCATACGGACCCACGTCACCGACGCGGTCGAGACCATGACCGGCCTGGAAGTCGTCGAGATCAACATCAACGTCTTCGACGTCCACATCCCGGACGACGACACTGATGAGGACAACGGTTCGCGGAGCGCGGAGAGCGGCCGGGTGCAATGAACCACGTACACGGCTGAGAAGCGGAGAAGGGGCTCAGCGCCCGGAGCCCGCGAGGCCCCGCGAAACCCCACCGGCGCGGCGACGGCAGCCACCAGGCCCCGCCTGCTCTTACCGGACAGGCGGCCCGCACCCCGCGACCCGGCTCGCGATCGTGCTCGGGGCTCGGGCACCCTCGTGTCCTCGACGGACATCTCTCCTGCTGGGGCCCCGGCGGCTTCACTCCCGGCCCGCACCGGCGGGCTGCGCGGGGGCGGTCAGGGGCCGGGCGAGTGACCGGGGTGACCGTGGGTGCGCCGGGCCTGTTTCATCTCCGCCTCGTACACATGCTCCCGGCCCTCCAGCAGTTCCTGCCGGATACGGGCCTCGGTGTCGGTGAAGGGCCGGTAGTAGTGGGTGTTGTACGCCTCCACGATCTGGAAGGTCCAGTGCCCGGGGATGACGTCGCGGCCCACGATCTCGCGCTCCAGCAGGTCGGCCTGGGCGGCGTGGCCCGCCGCGCGCAACTGCTCCAGGGCTTCGTCGAGCTTCAGATCCGCGCCGCCGGTCAACTGGTGGAAGGCGTAGAGGCTGCCCCGGGCCCGCTCCACGGTCTCCAGGGCCTCGGAGAGCGCCCCCAGAGCCCGGACCGTCGCGTCGCTCGCTCCGTCGGGGCGCCTGGGTGACGGATCGGTCCGTTCGTCACCGGCGGTTTCGTCGTTCACGGTTCTCCTGGGAAAGTTCCCGTGTGGCGGGGGGCGGGGTCAGGGGAGGGCTGCCGAACTCCCGGACGGTCCGGTCGCTGAGGCCCGGCACTCCTCCTCGAAGCGGATATCGCACTCGACCGCCACGGCGGTCCGCCCGGCGTCCCGGACCAGCCGGACGGTCTCGCCGGCCTCGTCCCGTTCCCCGGGCAGATGAGTGAAGAGGACATCGGCGCCCTCGCGGGCGCAGGCGAGTGCGACCGCCCGGCCGATCCCGGAGTCCCCGCCGGTGATCAGGGCCTTGCGGTCCTCGAGGACTCCCGAGCCGCGGTAGGTGTCCTCACCGTGGTCGGGCGGCGGGTCCATCGGGCCCGTCCAGCCGGGGTGGGCCCGCTCCTGCGACGGGAACTCGGGCCGCGGGTAGGTGTCCGTCGGATTGCCGGCCGGCTGGTTCTCGGGCATCGGGACGCCTCTTCCTTGTGCTGCCACGGGGGTCTCGGTCGCGGTGCCTTCCGCTCAGGCGGGCGGGTAGGGCGCGCTCCCGAGCAGTTTCGCGAGGTGGACGGCGTTGGCGGCGAGGGTTTTGGTGGTGGTCGCGACGGCTTCGGGAGTGCCGTCCAGGTCCTGGTAGTCGGTGCCCTGCCGGGCCTCCCCGACCCAGTAGGTGACCGCGCTCGGTGCGAGGGAGAACCCGAGGTCGTTGAGGCCCTGGAAGAGGTCGGCGCTCACCTTGTGCGCGCCGTCCTCGTTGCCGACGACGGCGACCGCGCCGACCTTTCCGGCGAACAGCGGCCGGCCCTCGTCGTCGGTCTCGGAGATGTCCGCGTTGAGCCGCTCCAGGACGCGCTGGCAGAGGCTGGAGGGGTGGCCGAGCCAGATGGGGGTGGCCAGGAGCACGATGTCCGCGGCCATGATCTTCTCCCAGAGCCCCGGCCACGCGTCGCCGTCGCCCAGGTCCCGGGAGATTCCGGAGCGGACATCGTGGTCGGCCACCCGGACGGTCTCGCCCTGGACGCCGAGGGCGGCGAGTTCGGACATCACCTGCTGGGCGAGGAGGTGACTGCTGGAACGGTCGGGTGAGGGGGTGAGCGTGCAGACGAGCGCTACGGCGCGGACCACGGAGTCTCCAGGTGCCGAAAGGGGGAGGGGAAGGGGAGGTGGTGGGGCGGCCGTGCGGGGTGCACCCGAGCCGTGTGCCGGGTGCCCGCCGCACGGGCCTCAGAGGGTGCCGCGCCAGGCGCCCGTTGCGGTGCCCCGGGTCTCGATGAACTCCTTGAAGTTCTTGAGGTCGCCCCTGGCCTGGCGGCGGACGAAGCCGAGCTTGTCGGCGACGGTGTCGGTGATGCCCTGCGGGTCGTGGTCGAGCTGGAGCATGATTTTGGTGTGGGTGTCGTCCAGGCGGTGGAAGGTGACGACACCGGCCTGGCGGACCTCGCCCTCGACGGTGGTCCAGGCGACCCGCTCGTCGGGGATCTGCTCGGTGATCCTCGCGTCGAACTCGCGGCTCACCCCGTCCACCTTGGTGACCCAGTGCGTCAGGGTCGGGGTGCGCTGCTCGATCCGTTCCACCGCGTCCATGAACTGCGGGAACTCCTCGAACTGCGTCCACTGGTTGTAGGCCGTGCTCACCGGTACGGCGACCTCGACGGACTCCTCGATCTTCGACATGTCCACTCCCTGTGGTGGTCCGATGGTGACAGAGCGGCGCGTACCCGGGTTCCCTCGTCTGACACGGCGGCTCGGTGTCCGGGAGTCGAATGGCCGGGCCGGGGAGCATTCTGGTGCCCAGGATTTGGGCGCCGGCACCAGCCCGGAGGCCGTCCGTGTCGCCACCTCCCTGCAAGAACCGGCCCCGAAGCGGGATAGGACGGCTCAGAGCATCAGGGTGATGGCGTAGACGAGGAAGAACGCCGCGAACACGGCCGCGACGAGCAGGATGATCACAAGGGGCGCTTTGCCCCAGCCGCGGCTCGTCTCCTGGCGGGGCCCCGTGCCGGAGGACGTCCCCGACTCCGCCGGCGGTGTCTCCCCGGGCGGGACCCCGCCACCGGGCTCCCCGGGATCAGGCCCGGGATCGGTGTTGTCGAAGCTCATGCCACAGAGGTACCCCGCGACGAGCACACGGTGCGGACCTTCGTCGGGAATTACGGCAAACGGGAAGGCGGCGCGCCCGAGCGCCGCGCGTACGGCGTGACCCGCCGGGGCGGCCTTCCCCCCCCGGCGGGTGTCCGTGGAGGGCGTCTCGGTGGGCCCGGCCACGCCGGGACTCCCGGAGCGGGGAGCCGGGCGGCAACCGGACAGGGCCGTCCCCGGGCAGCAGCCGCTCGCGACCGATGAGCGGGGGGACCACCCTCCTGTCTCTCACGCGGGGCGCCGAGGAGGTGCCGCCGAGGAGGTGCCGCCGGGGGACGCGCCGCTGCGGGCCGCGCTGGTCGCGCTCTGGCGAGACGGCCGGATTCTCGTGGTCCTCGGTCGGTACCGGCAGTCCTGGGAACGTCCCGGCGAACGCACTGAGCAGGGTGAATCGCCCCGACAGGGCCGCGGTGCGCGAGCTGTTCGCACCACCCCGCCCGCGCCCCGGGCAGCCGGACGGTTCCCGGGGTGAGGCCGTCGGGGAATCCGGAGACGGACGCGGGTGCCGGCTGTTCCGTGCCGCTCCCATGAACCCTGTCGGCGCTCAGGGCAGGGGCGTGCGGCGGATCAGCAGGATCGCCACATCGTCGTACCCGGGGTGGGTGAAAGCCTTCGAGACGAGGAGGTCGGCCAGGTCCTCCAGACCGGGGGAGCCGGCGGCGGTGTTCCGGTTGTCGCGCATCCACCGGCCGAACGCGGTGGACACCGCGGCCACAGCCTCGTCGTACGGCCGGCCGGGCCGGTCCACCAGCCCGTCCGTGTAGAGCAGCAGGGCCTCGCCCGGCTGGAGCTGTCCGTGGAAGACGGGATACCCGCCGTCGGGCGCGTAGCCGAGGGGGAGTGAGCCGGGCACGTCCAGCTCGCGGACGGTTCCGTCGGCCCCGGACTGGAGCGGGTTGGGGTGGCCGGCCCGGACGATCCGGAGCTGCCCGGCGGGCGGGGTCACGTCCACGATGCAGCAGGTGGCGAATCGTTCGGTGTCCAGGCCCCACAGGGTCTGGTTGCCGCGTGCCATCAGGTGCTCCGCCCGGTAGCCGTCCGAGGAGTGCGCCCGCAGAGCGGTGCGGAGCTGTCCCATGACCCCCGCGGCCTGCGCGCTGTGCCCCTGGACGTCGCCGATGACGAACGACGCGCCGCCGTCCTGGCGCGGCATCATGTCGAACCAGTCGCCCCCCACCTGCATGCCCTGGGCGGCGGGGAGATAGCGGGCGGCGATCTCGAAGCCGGGCAGCCGGCCCAGCGCGCGCGGCATCATCAGTTCCTGGAGTTCGGTCATCCGGTGGCGGTAGACATCGGAGAGCCGGGCGCGGGCCAGGGACTGGGCGAGGATGCCGCCGACGGCGGCGATGATGATCTGGTCGTCGGAACCGAAGGCGCGCGGCTTCTCGTAGGCGATGAGGCAGGTGCCGACCGTGCCGTCCGCCGAGGTCAGCGGCAGGACCACCCAGGCCTCGTGCTCGCGGCCAGGGCGTACCGCGGGGTGGGGGAAGCGCCGGAGGTACTCCTCGCGGGTGCGGAAGAACAGGGGCTCGCCCCCGTGCAGGGCGGTGGCCATCGGTCCGCCGTCCTCCACGCCGAACAGCCGCAGCCGTTCCACCGTCTCCTCCGGGTAGCCGGCCGCGCCCGCGAGGAGGAGGCGTCCCTCGTGCTCCAGATGGATGGCCATCGCGTGCGCTCCGAGCTCGGGCAGGACGGTGCCGGTCATGGCGTCGAGGACGTCCTCAGTCGTCAGCGCCGCGGCGAAGGCGCTGGTCGTACTGAGGACGAACTCCCTCCGGGCCTCGCGCCGGGCCGCGCGCTCGCGCTGCTCGGTGATGTCCCAGACCACACCGATCATGGTCCGGGGCCCATGGTCCGCCCGTCGCTCGACGGTGCCCTTGGCCTCCAGCCAGTGGTGGCTGCCGTCGGGCCAGACGGCCCGGCACACCACGTGGTACTCACCGGTCTCCAGGCTCGCCTCCATGGCCTGGGCCACGGCCGCCCGGTCGTCGGGGTGAATGGCCTTCTGGAAGGTCGAGATACGGGAGTCGAAGTCCTGGGACCCGATCCCGAACAGTTTGACCGTGCGTTCGTCCCAGACGACCGTGTCCGTGTCGATGTCCCACTCGAAGGCGCCGATGTCGCCACTGGACATGGCGAGTTCGAGCCGGGTGCGGCGGCTCAGCCGGCCCGCCGCGGAATCGGCCGCCACCGCTCCTTCCGGGGTCACTCCGGCGGGCGGCCCCGTCCCCTCCAGCGCGAGCAGATGCTCCAGCCGGTGCGCGAACACGTCGGCGACCATGGTCAGCAGTTGGTCGTCCCCGGGGCTGAGCCTGCTGGACCGGGGGAGCCGCACGACGAGCCCGCCGAGGCACCGGTCGTCGACGAGCAGGGGCAGCACCACATAGTCCATGGCCATGTTCAGCATGCCGCCGAGATCGGGGTACCGCGTCATGAGTTCCCCGGCCGTGCCGTAGACGGGCCGCCGTTCCCGTACGGCGACGGCCAGCGGCAGTGTGGAGTCCGGGGCGACCACGGGGAACCGTTCGGCGAGGCCCGTGCGCATGCCCTGGTGGCCGGCGAGGCGGAGCCAGCCGTCCTCGTCGGCGATGAAGACGGCCCCCGCGTCGGGGGTGATGCCCGCGAGCGCCACATCGATCGCCGTGGCCAGCAGAGTGTCCGCGTCGGGGCAGCTCAACAGCCGGATGACGCTCTCACGGAGGGTGGGATTCGGGGAGCGGGGCCCGGCCGGGGAGTCCTGGGGCGGGGGTGCGCCGTCCTGCTTCCGCGTGTCGTCCGAGTCACTCGCGGTTACGGCTCGGGCACCGGGGAGCGGGCCGGTGGCGTCCTCCCGGGCGCCCGGCGAGGGTGCCGGGGCCCCGGCCGGTGCGGGGGGCCGCGGCGCCGGCTTCTCCCCGGTGCCGGAGCCGTCCTGTGCCGCCACCGCCCACCTCCTCACTCGGAACGGGCGTCCGAGGCCCGAAAAGCCCAGGTCGACGCCCCGCGCCCACGCAGCCGGACGCGTGCGTCCGGCAAGACGCATCCATCCGATGGCCCGCCGCCATCGGCGCAGAGCTATATCGACCATTTTGCACCCCGTTCGTTGAGTCTGTGCTGTGAGCACCGAACAGTGGCTTCCGGTGCCGGTCGCCAGGGGCCCGGACGGCCGGCGGACACGATGGCCCGCGGCATCGGCGCCGGATGTCCGGCGCCGATGCCGCGGGCCGGTGCGGCGTGCCGTGGACGCGGAAGCCGGACAGCTCACCCTCGCGGGCGGTCAGAGGGTGCCGGTGCGGGCGGCCGGGACGAGGCGCGGGACGAGCCGGACGCAGACGACCATGCCGATCACCTCGACGAGGGTCTGGGTGACCACCACGACCGAGGCGACGGTCAGGGAGTCGGGGAGGGCGAGCGCGAGAGGGAGGACGACCAGGGAGTTGCGGGTCGCGCCGGTGAAGACGACCGCCCGTCCGGCGGGGGCGTCGAGCCGGAACAGCCGGGCGACCGCCTTCCCGGCGAAGGCCATGACGACGAGGAACAGCGCGTAGAACGGGATGACGGCGGCGACGTCGCCCAGGCTGCCGCCCAGCTTGGGGATCTGGGAGGCGACCACGGTGAACAGGGTGGCGGCCATCAGCGGGACCATCGTGGTGGTCGCGGCGCCGGAGGCCGCCCGTCCGGCCGGCCTCCGGGCCGCCCACGCCTGGACGGCCCAGGCCAGCGCCAGCGGAATGACGATCAGTACGGCGAACGCCTCGACGAACGGCCCGACCTCGACGATGTCGGCCAGCTCCGACCCCAGGAACAGATACAGGAACCCCGGCAGCAGCAGCATCTGCGCGACCAGCAGCAGCGGGGTCGCGGCCAGCAGACGGCGGCTCGACCCGCCCGCCAGCCCGGAGAAGACGATCACATAGTCCACACACGGGCACAGCAGCACCAGCAGGACGCCGATCCGCACCGCCTGGTCGGCGGGGAGGAACACGAACATCGCCGCGACCACCAGCGGCACCACCACGAAGTTCACCACCAGGGCGGCGGCCAGGAACCGCCCGTCCCGCAGCGAACGCAGCAACTCGGCGGCCGGGACCTGGAGAAAGGTGACGAACAGCAGCGCGCCCAGGACCGGGTTGATGGCGTGCTCCAGCCCCGGCCCCGCCGAAGGCGCCGCCCAGCCCACCAGCGCGCCCGCCGCCATCGCGCCGAGATACACCGAGACCTGGTGCTGCTCCATCCGCTCGACCAGCCCCGACGACTCCTGCGACACCGCGTGCTCCCCGCTCCGAACCGGCCACTCCTGCGGCGACCGGTGTGTCCCCCCATCCTCACAGGCCACGGCGGGTGGCCCGGCTCCCGCCCGGCGCTGTGCCCGACACCCTGCCGGAGCCCGCCGGGGACGACCGGAGCCCGCCGGAGCCGGCCCGAGGCCGAGCAGCCACGCCTGCGGTCAGCCCGACGCCCGACGCCCGACGCCCGGCGGCGGGGGGCGCGGGCAGACCGCTCGACCAGGGAGGGGTTCCGGCGGTGAACCAGGTGCGGCGTGCTCATGGTCCGGGCCGGAGAAGGACTGTGTCACCCGATCCGGTGGTCGTCCCCCGCTGTTCCGCGCGGCGGGCCCGTGCGGGTCAGCACCCCGTGCGGGTCAGCACCGCCATGCCGAGGTCCCTCAGATGCTGGGAGAGGTCGGGCCAGGGGTGGGTGCGGCCGACCCGGACGGTGAAGTAGATCATTCCGTGCACCGCATGGACGATGATCTTCAGTTCGGCCGGCTCGCGGCCGGGCAGGACCGAGCCGAGGGCCTGGACCCAGACATCGAGGTAGTCCGCCTGGAGCCGGCGGAGCGCCGTGCGCTCCCTGTCGGGCAACTGGTCCCGCTCATTGGACAGGATGCCCATGAGGTGCGTCTGTTCGAGGGAGACCGCGATGTGGGCGCGCAGGAGCAGCTCCAGCGCCTCCCCGGGGTCGGCGGCCCGGTCGAGCGCCGTCTCCACGGATGTCCTGATGCGCTCGCCGCCCCGGTTCACGGCGGCGATCAGCAGATCGCTCTTGCGGGGGAAGTGGCGGTAGACACCGGAGGCGACGATGCCGCCCGCCTCGCCGATGTCCGCCATGGTGACGGACTGGAAACCGCGCTCGTCGAACAGCCGGATCGCCTCGGTCAGCAACTGCTCACGCCGGGGTATCCGCAGCCCGGGGGAGCCGGTTGACCCTCCGGTCTCCCTCGGGTGCGGGCCGGGGGGCACCGCTTCGGTGCGCAGGGGGGCGTGCGCGGCGGCGGAGGCGACGCGCAGCATCAACTGTTCGTGGCGGCGCCTCGGCAGCGCGATGCGATGGCGGACCCTGCTGCCCAGGGTGCCGAGCACGGCCCGGGCCAGCAGATGGGCCTCGGGTTCGCCCAGTTCCGGCCGTTCCGCGCGGAGCAGGGGGACGAGGCGCGCGACGACCTCGATCTCGTGCTCCAGGATCGCCGCGCGCTGCGTGTCCTCCAGATTCCGGGCCTCGCGTTCCCAGACGGCGAGGACTCCGCGCTCCCCGGTGACCAGGGCCGCCAGCGCGGTGAGGGCCGCCTCCAGGTCGCCGGCCTCGCCGATCAGGGCGTCGACGGTGTCGAGGCTGCCCAGGACCGTGTGCAGCAGCAGGTCCTGCTTGTTGCGGTAGTGGTGGTAGAGAGCGGAGGCGGTGATGCCGAGGCTGTCGGCCACATCGGTCACGGACACGTTGTGGTAGCCGCGCTGAAGGAAGAGTTCGGCGGCCGCGGCGCGGATCAGGGCCTTGCGGTTGGGCGGTCTGCGCGCTGCCACGTCCGTCGTCCTTCTGCTGTTCCCGGTGGTCCGTCGATTCCCGTGCGGCCCGGGGCCGCTCACCGCGTTCGCTCAGGGTATCCGACGGCCTTCGCGCCCCCGGTCGTTCGGGCCCGCGCGCATCGCGGGCCGCCCGATGTCCCGGGGCAGCACTGTCGGCCCCGGCGGGGCACCTTCGGCGGGAGGTGTTCAGCGCTCCTCGCGGCCGGTGGCGCCGACGGCTCCGGCCGGTCCGGCGTCGCGCGCGGGCGGTGCGGGCAGTGCGGGCCGCGCGGTTGTGGCCGCCGCCGGGCGCTTGGCCCGGATGACGGTCTCCTGGACGACGGTGGTGATCAGACGCCCTTCCGGGTCCCGCACATCGGCCATGGCCAGCCCGCGGCCGTCCGCGTGGGTGGGGCTGCGCTGGGCGAAGAGCAGCCACCTGTCGGCCCGGAACGGCCGGTGGTACCAGATCGCGTGGTCGAGCGAGGTGAGGAAGACCGAGGACGACCCCGCGCGCAGCATGCCCGGCGGCTCGATCGCCAGCGTGACCGTCGGCGCGAGCCACAGATCGGAGGCGTACGCGAGGGCGCAGGCGTGCGGATGCGGGTCGTCGGGCAGCGGGTGGGCGGCGCGCACCCACAGCCGCTGCTCCGTCTGGCCCGGCTCGGTCCGCTCCTCGGGGACACGGAGACAGCGCAGGTCGAGGACCCGGTGGAAGGTGGAGTTCGCGTGGTGCTCCGGATCGGTCCCGGCCCAGAGCCCGCTGAGATCCGGTACCTCGTCCGGGCCGGGGACGGACGGCATCGGACGCTGCCGGTCGGGCCCCGGCTCGGCGCTCTTGAAGGACGCGGAGAGGGCGAAGATCGTCTCCCCCTCCTGGCGCGCTGTGACCCGCCGGGAGAGATAGGAGCCGCCGTCGCGCAGCCGCTCGACGGTGTAGACGATCGGCCGCCGGGTGTCGCCGGCGCGCAGGAAGTAACCGTGGAGCGAGTGCGCGGTCCGGCCCCCGGGCACGGTCCGCGCGGCGGCGGTCAGCGACTGGGCGGCGACCTGGCCGCCGAAGGCGCGCGGAGGTATGCCGTCGTGGCACACGCCCTGGAAGAGATCGTCGCCGAGCCGCTCCAGGCTCAGGCAGTCCATGAGGTCCATCGCGTGCGGGAACGGCACCCCCGTCGCCTCGCGGGGGAGGGAACTCCTGTGCCCGGCCATGTCCTGGCGGTCCTTTCCCTGGCTGGTCGCGCGCTGAGCCGGGTGTCCGGCCATCCGGTCCACCGTGCGCCGACGCGGTACGGGAGGGCCCCGGGCGGTCGGTGCCGCGCCGGGCTGCCCGACGGTCCGCGACGGCGCCCTGCGCCCTCTTTGATCAATACTGCATCTCGTCACATGCGAGAGGCAAGGCTTTGACAGCAGGGCCATCAGCCCACAAACTGAAAACTCATTCACGCCAATTATCCTGAAGGGAAGTGATGGGCCGTCGAGTGCTCGTGGCCGGTGCCGGGATGATTCCGTTCGCCGGGCCGGCCAGGAGCGACACGCGCCACGTCACGGGCGAGCGCGCGCCACACGCCGCCCTCGGCGCCGCCGGGACCGGCCGCGGCCCCGTCCAGCGGGCCTGCGCCGGCTGCGCCCACGGCGACTCCGCCAGCGGCCGGGGCCGCGCTCCACGGCGTGGGCGTCACCGGCGCCCCGGCGTCAACACCTCCCGGGAGCTGGGCCGCTGCGGTGTCCGCGTCGACGACATCGCTCCGATCGGGCGCACCGAGCCGGTGACCGCCACCCGGGGTACCGGCGCCGCCGTCGCCGCCCCGCAGGACGAGCACGCCTTCGACCCGCCCCGCCGAAGTGCATCCCGCCGCTGGTCGCCTGTCTGCCGACGGGCGGCTGCCCCTCCAGCCGGCCGGGTCTTCCCGGTCCACGGCGGCCACGTCGGACTCTGTGCCGGCCACTCGCTGGGCCACGCCGTCAACTCCCCTGACCGGCAGGGGCCGGTGGCCGAGCAGGCCGCGCCCGGGCGGCGCCGCGCTCATGTCCGGAATCACCCGGGCGACACCGTCGCTCCCTCCCCGGGGCCGGCGACCGCGGCGGAGGGCTCGTTCCGGCCGCGGGTGACGCGGGGCACACAGGCCGGCGTCAGCCGCGGGAGAGGCCGGCCTCAGCCGGCCGTCGCCAGGTGGGTACGGTGCCAGGCGACGGTCACGGCCACGGCCTCGTCGAGGCCGGTGGCCTTCACGGGGCCGAAGGTGCGGCGGTACAGACCGTCGTCGACGGTCCAGGGGCGGCTGAACTGGTACCAGATGTCGACCAGTTCGCGGGCGGCCGGGTCGGACAGGCCGGCGAGTCGCATGAGCGGCTTCGTGGCTCCGCGCATCCGGGCGCGGCGTCCGGCCGCCGAGGCGACCAGTTCGACGAAGTGACGCGGAGTGGGAGCCGGGGCCGCGGGGAGGATGAAGGTCCGCCCGTCGGCTTCGTCCCGCTCGCCCAGTGTGACCAGCGCGGACGCGATGTCGGGCAGATAGTGCAGGGCATGGGGGACGTCGAGCCGTCCGGGCCAGTTCACCGTTCTGCCGTGCAGGACGGCGGGCACCACCGCGGCGCCGATGACACTGTTCGTACCGCCGGGCCCGTAGTAGTCGCTGGCCTGACCGATGGTCACGTTCAGACGGCCGGTTCTGTGGGCCTGGAGGAGCCGGTCCGCCATCTCCTTGCGCACGGAGCCCTTCCGGCTCGTCGGCCGGCGGGGTGTCTCCTCGGACACCGGGCCGTCGGCCGGTTCGTACAGATAGAGGTTGTCGGCGAACACGAGCTTCGCGCCGGCCGCCGATGCGCCGTCGACGACTGCCTCGGTGAGCGGGGGGAACTCCCTCGGCCAGCGGTGGTAGGGCGGCTGGGCGCAGTGGTACACGACGGTCGCGCCGGCGCAGGCGGCACGGGCGCCCTCGGCCGTGGAGAGGTCTGCGGCGAGGGCGGTGGCACCCGCCGGCAGGCCGGAGGCCGGGCGGCGCCGGACGGCGCGGACGCGGTGGCCGCGCCGGGACAGTTCCCGGACGACCGCGGACCCGATGCCGCCACCGGCGCCGAGAACAACGTGCAGGGGGGTGGACATGGTGCCTCATTTCCTGGTGGTGCGGTCGAGCCGCCCATGCGAGGACCGTGGGGTCCGGTGCTCCGGGGCTCCGGCGTTCAGTGTCGTACCCGGGGCCGTGCCTTCCGCGCCGTCCGCACCGGTCCGATCCGGTACGGACGGCGCTTCACCGGGCCTGGTCTCAGCGGGGCCGGCGGACGAGGGCGGCGGCAGCGGCCAGGAACCACAGCTGGAGGAGCGCGGTGCCGACCGAGGTGGCGGCGCCCGCGCCGGCGCCGGCGAGTTCCGCCAGCGGAAGCGCGAGACCGGCCGCGACGGGGAAGCCCGCGATCAGCAGCCAGCGGGGCGCGGTGCCGGTGCGCAGGGCCGCGATCACGGTGCACAGGAGCCAGCCCACGGCGAACAGCGAGACGCCGAGCACTTCGCCGATCCCGCCGCCGAAGTCGTTGAGCACCTGGTACTGCACGGCCACCGCCGCACGGACGGACGCGTCGGACGCCTCGCCGTAGGCCTCCGCCAGACCGGGCATAGGAAGGAGCCAGCGGGATATCCCGATCGCGCGGGCGAGCGTCGAGACGACCGCGAACCCCATGGCGACCCGGGCGAGCGGGGTGTCCGTGCCACCGGTCAGGGCCCGGGTGGTCCACACCGCGACGGGCAGGAAGAGCACGGAGTAGGCGAGGTAGACGGCGTACCCGGCGCGGACGGCGCCCTCCTGTTCGAGCAGCCGGGGCAGCGCGGTGGCGGCCGGGTCGTCGAGGCCGGCGGGCCACCCGATCGCGGGTCCGAGCACCAGCAGCGGGATGAAGATCAGCAGGCTTTCGACGGCCAGCAGGGCGGCGGCCGTGCGCCGTGGGCCGAGGGTGCCGGGCGGTGGGTGAACGGGATGGTCCGGCGGGTGGATGACGGACATGGCTGCGCACTCCCTGCGTCAGATGTTCGCAAAGCGACGGGTGTTCGCAAAGTTAGAGTACGACGTTCGCGATGTAAACACTGTTCGCTATTTGGTAGGGTGCTCCCATGCCCGCACCCACCCGCCGTGACCGGCTCCGCGCCGAGACGCTGGACGAGATCAAGGCCGTCGCCCTGCGCCAGTTGCGCGAGGTCGGGGCGGCCCAGCTCTCCCTGCGCGCGGTCGCGACCTCCCTGGGCATGAGCCCGGCCGGCCTGTACCGCTACTTCGGCAGCCGTGACGCACTGCTGACCGCCCTGATCGCCGACGCCTTCGACCGGCTCGCCGACGCGGTCGAACGGGCCCGGGACGCCGACCCCGCCGCGGACGTGGCCGACCGGCTCCTCGCCGGACTGATGGCCTACCGCCGATGGGCCGTGGAGCATCCGCAGGAGTTCGGCCTGGTCTACGGCACCCCTGTCCCCGGCTACGCCGCCCCTCCGGACGGCCCGACCAGCGTGGCGACCCGCCGTGTCGGCGGGGCGTTCACCCCGCTGTTCGTCGAGGCATGGCGGCAGGACCGGCTGCGTCCGGCCGGTGAGGCCGCGTCCGATCCGGCGCTGGCCCGTTACGCCGCCGCACTCCACCCCGACGTGCCGCCCGCCGCCGCGGCGGCCGTCCTCGGCGCCTGGTCCCGTCTGCACGGGCTCGTCCTCCTGGAGGCGTTCGGCCACCTCCGCTGGCTCGGGCACGACACCGCACCCCTGGCGGAACAGCAACTCCGGCTGCTGCTCGCGGAGATCGGACTGCGCCCGGGGTGCCGGGGCGCGATGAAGCCCGTCCCGGGCCGGAGGCGATGAACGGCCGAGGCCCCCCTGGTAGGGTGCGCCGATGTCATCGATCAAGCAGTTCCAAGTCACCTTCGACTGCGCGGAACCCGAGCGTCTCGCTCGCTTCTGGTGCGAGGTGCTGGGGTACGTCGTATCGCCGGTGCCGGAGGGGTTCGACACATGGGACGACTACCACCGCTCGCTGCCGCCCGACCACGAGGTGAAGTGGTTCTCCTGCGTCGATCCCTCCGGTGCGGGCGCGCGGTTGCTCTTCCAGCGCGTTCCCGAGGGGAAGGTGGTCAAGAACCGGGTGCATCTCTGTGTGCGGGCCGGCACCGGGCTCGTGGGTGAGGAGCGCCTCGCCGCGCTCCGGGCCGAGTGCGCTCGGCTGGAGGCGCTCGGCGCGGTACATCACCGGACGCTGCTCGCCGATGGCACCTTCGAGTCGTGCATCGTGATGCAGGACATCGAGGGCAACGAGTTCTGCCTCGACTGAGCCGTCCTCCCCGCCGGCGCCGCGAGTCCGCCGGTGAGGATGAGCCCTCGTCGTTGTGCATCCCGCCGTGGCTGGGCAGGATTGACCGCACGGCGGGCGATGATGCCGGGCGCCACGCGGGTTGTCCGCCCCGACGGCTGAGGAGCGTCATGGACATTGGGGTTTTTCTCCCCATCGGCAACAACGGGTGGCTCATTTCGAAGAGTTCCCCGCAGTACATGCCGACCTTCGAACTGAACAAGGCCATCGTGCGGCGGGCCGAGGAGCACGGGCTGGACTTCGCGCTGTCGATGATCAAGCTGAGGGGGTTCGGCGGCGAGACGGAGTTCTGGGATCACTGCCTCGATTCGTTCACCCTCACGGCGGGCCTGGCCGCCGTGACCGAGCGGATCAGGCTGTACGCCTCCGTACCCATCCTCGCCCTGCCCCCGGCGATCGCCGCCCGGATGGCGGTGACCATCGACTCGATCGCACCCGGCCGGTCCGGGGTCAACATCGTCAGCGGCTGGGCGCCCGCCGAGTACGCCCAGATGGGTCTCTGGCCCGGGGACGAACACTTCGCCAACCGCTACGCCCGGGCCGCTGAGTACGTCACCGTGCTGCGCCAGTTGTGGAGCGAGGGCACCAGTGACTTCGCGGGCGAGTTCTACCGCATGGACGACTGCGTGCTGTCGCCGCGCCCGGCGAACGGCCACATCGACATCCTCGCCGCCGGGCAGAGCGGTACGGGAATGAGGTTCGCCGCCGAGTACGCCGATGGGAACTTCATCCTGGGCAGCGGGGTCAACACCCCGCTCGCCCTGTCCGAAGCGACCGCCGCGCTGGCCGGCCACGCGCGCGCGACCGGCCGCGACGTCGGGGCGTTCGCGCTGTTCATGGTCATCGCGGACGAGACCGACGGAGCCGCGCGGGCGAAGTGGAAGGACTACCACGACAACGCCGACCTCGCCGCCCTGGGGTATCTGACCGCGCAGACCGCGCAGGACAGGAACGCCGACGATTCCTCGACCGCGAGGACCGTGGCGCTGCCCGAGGGCGCCGTGAACCTCAACATGGGAACGCTCGTCGGGTCCTACGAGACGGTGGCGCGGATGCTCGACCAGCTCAGTGAGGTCGAAGGTGTCAGGGGGATCATTCTGGTCTTCGATGAATTCCTCGAAGGCGTGGAGAACTTCGGCACCCGCGTTCAGCCGCTCATGAGGTCCCGCGCCTCCGTACCGGGGGCATCCTGAGGAGCGGGGGGCGCGCGGCGGCGGGGACGGCCGCCACCGCTCGGGGAGTGGTGCGGCCCGCTCGGCCGCGTCCTTCGAGGAACTGCCGCCGGCCGTCCAGGAATCCGTCCGCGAAGAGCGAGCGGGGCGCGAGGAGCGCGGTGAGCGCCGTCCTGCGTTCCGACTGCTCGACGGACCGCCTGAGCGGGGAGTGGGTCGCGTCCGGGTGGCGCTCGACCGTCAACGCGCGGCCCGCGCCGAGCACCTGGTGGTAGACGTCCTCCGTCTCGGCGGTGTCGACGCTGACGTCATGGCCCGCGAGGACCAGCAGCACCGGTACGCCGCGCAGGGCACGGAGGTCCCGTGTGGCGTCCGCGGTGTGGTTCCGGGAGAGGAAGCCCCAGCGGCCGGCGGTCATGCCGTCGGCGTCGCCGCCCGCCTCCCCGACGTACTCCTCGACGGTCGCGCGGCGTGCCGGCAGCCGGCGGATGCTGTCGCTCCTGGCCACCTCCGCCGTGACGCGGCCCGCTGACGCGGCCCGCTGACGCGGCCCGCTGACGCGGCCCGCTGACGCGGCCCGCTGACGCGGCCCGCTGACGCGGCCCGCTGACGCGCCGTCGGCCCGCGGTTCGGCGAGGAGGTGGTGGCGGCCCTGCCGGAGCCAGTTGATCGCGGGCGAGACGGCGATGACGAAGCTGACCGGTGTCCTGGCGGCGATCTTCGGCAGGACCCGGCCCGCCCGGCCGGCGCCCCAGAGCCCGATCCGGTCACCGTCGATGTCCGGGCGGGCGCGTGCCCAGGCGATGGCGGCGGCGGCCTCGTCGGCCCGGTCGTCCATGGACTGGTCGAGCCAGTCGGGCTGTGCGTCGAACGCCTCGTGGCCGAGGGCCGCTTCACGCACCACGGCCGGGGCCGCAAGGCCGAGCTGCGCGCGACCGCGGACACCAGGCGCACCCTCGCCCCCCACGCGGACTTCCTGCGGCCCGCGTTCCAGCGGGACGCCGGGCTCGCGCCCTGGGACGGTGTGTGGCACCTGGCCGCCTTCGCGGTGCCCGCATCGGCGCGCACCGCCCGGGACGCCCTGCGCCAGACGCTCGTCCACCTCGGTGGCACTCCGCTCCAGGGCGGACTGTACGTCTGCGCCAACGCCCGGGAGCCGTACGCCGAGCAAGCGGCCCACCGTCTCGGGGCCCATGGCGCGCTCACCCTCCTCACCACGACGGATCTGCGCAGGGGCGACGCCCGCCGCCCCGCCGAACTCGCCCGCCGTCTCTGGCCCCTGCGGGAGATCGCCGACCGCTACCACCTCCTCAGCCGCGTCGCCCGGCCCCGCCTCGCCCGCCTCACCGGCCCCGCCGGACTCTCCCCGTCCGAACGGCTCACCATCGCCGTCGAGCCGGCCGCCGAACTCACCCGAGCGATGGAGCCCGACCCGCTGCCGCCGCCCCGGCTCCTGCCCCGGCCCTGGCCCCCGGCACCCAGGCCCGGGAACTCGTCGCCCGGTGCTGGGCCGCCCTGTACGCACACGACGGGGACGAGCCACGCCCGGCCCTCTTCCGCCTCTGCGCCGGCATCACCCGGGAGGCGGCGGACCGGGCCGCGGGCTGAGAACGGTCCGGACGGCGCGGGTCACTCCCGGTGGGCGCGGGCCGCCCCGGCAGCGGAACGCGCTCGCGCGCGGCTCGCGCCCGACCGGCCTGCCGACCCTGCCGGGCCGACCGGTGCCGGTGCCGGTGCCGGGCTCCGGAGGAGAGAGCGGGGGCTGATGGCACCGGTCAGGGGAAGACCGGCCATGGATTCCGGAACGGCGCGGTGTACGGGGCGGGGTTGAGGACGGCTTCCTCGGCCTCGGTGGCGATGCCGCACTGGTTGTCCCTGTCCCGGGACATGAGGGCGAAGCCCTCCTCTCCCCAGCGGGCGCCGTAGTCGTTCTTGACGATCCAGTACTCCACCCCCGCCGGGGTGGTGCCGTAGCCGACCACGGCGATGGAGTGATCGGGCCGGGCCGACGAGCACAGCGGCTCGTCGTACACACCGGCGGAGTAGAGGGCGAAGCTCACCTGCGAGGTGTCGATCCTCGCGCGAACCGGACCCCGGGCCACGGCCGCCCGCAGCGCGTCCTCGTCCCCGGAGGCCACCGGTACCCACCGCTGGAACGCCTCCACCGGGAACTCCGAGGTCCCGGGCGGGCGGGGCTCGCCGCACAGGCGCGGGAAGACGTCCTCGCCGGACGCGTCGGTGATCACCGGGGTGAACGAGGTCAGCCGCCGGCGGCTCTGGACCACCCAGGCCCCCTCCAGCACAGCGGCGGTGGCGTACGCCCGGCCGGCGATCTCGTCGCACTGCCCCTTGTCCTGAACCGGTGTCACCGCGTGGCCGCTCCGCCAGTCGACCGCGGCGGGCAAGGGCTCCGGTGAGGTGCCGCTGCCGCCGGCCTGCCGGGTGGCGCTGATGGTGGAGACGGCGGGGACGGGAAGGGCGGGGGTGACGGCCGGCCCGCCGGACAGGGCGAGCAGCGCCGTACCCGCGAGCACGGCGGCGCGCGCACGGCCGCCGACCGTCATCGGGGGACCACTGGGGTGACACCGGGCCATGGCTCCTCCAAGCTGTACGGCGACCAGGCGCACATCCGCGCCGGCGGGCACGGAACGCGGCGGAGCGTCAGCCCTCGACGGTCCGTCGCGGCAGCGCGCGGTCGTTCCCACGGGATGTTCGCAGGCCGGTGTTCTCCTCCACACCGAACACCGGTGTCTTTCACCGGAATGAGCCATCCATCGGCGCGCTCACGGGCCTCGGCCGGTCCGTTGTGCCTCCGGCGGAGGGGGTCGGTCACGCCTCGCCGACCCGGACACCGGGACACCAGCCGGTGGCGGTACGGAGGAGCGCCCGGGAACCGCGAGCGGGCGGCCGCGCGGCGGACGGCTCCGGCCGGACCCCGGCCGCCCGACCCGTCGCCGGGCCCGCTCCGCCTTCCCCACCCGGGCCGCGGCCTCGGCGGGGACACCCCCACCGCCCGTATCGCACACGGCCCTCGCGGCGACGCCGGGACCGGAGGCCGGGACCGAACGTCGCACACCGCCTCGACAGCCGTGCGGGAAAGGCCGTTCCCACCGCGCACCTCCGGGACGGACGGCTTGGCTTGAAGATGCGCGTTTCCCGGATGCCGATCAGGTCTCTGAACATATGAATATGCCAGTGGCTTGGATCTGTCGCGATGCCCGCGTCTGGCTTGATTCCCCGCGCGCGCGGGAGCGGTCGTCGGGCGGAAATGCCATTCGATCTTTCGGGAGTGCGATAACGAGCACGTGACGGCATCCGTCGAAGTCCCTTCGGCGAGATATCCGTAAACGTGTTCGGCTGTCGAAAGTGTGCGGGGAGGGTGTCAACAGGGCGCCGGTGGCGCGATCGGTGCGTGCCGCCGGCGGGCCGAGATCACGCGGTCCGGTGGTCCGCGTGAGCCGGCGGGGCGCCTGTTCCCGGCCGTGCGGCCGTCGCTGTTCGCGGGGGCCGGCGGGGCCATGCGCCCCGCCGGGTCGCTCCTCTTCGGAGCATCAAGATCCAGATTCCTCCGGTGCCCGCTATCGGCTATCGGCCCCAGGTCACCAGGCACTTCTTCGCCAAGGAACCTTCCGTTGTCGCCGATCGGTGAAACCGGTCCCCAAGCTTGAGCACAAATTAATCACATACTCTCTTCATACCGGCCCCGATGGTCTAGATTGACCGTGCTTCAGCTGTTCGGGCGCGAGGCGAACATCCAATGATCTATAGGTCCGGCGCTGCGGACATTCAGCAGTCGCATCCCCGGCACCAGATGTGGTGGTGATCAATTCTTGGGGCCCGCGAGGGGCCTCGGGTGCGGGGGGCATCCGGGGAATCGGCGGGTTCCCGCGCGTCCGGAGAGCCGGCAGGACAGGCGGCTCCGCTGTCGCCGGGGTGGGCTGATCATCCATGACTCGAACAGCCCGGATGCCGTGCGCGGGAGGCGGGGGCCTCCCGGGGGAGTAACAGCGTGGTGCGGGGGGCGGGGGCCTCCCGGGGGAGTAACAGCGTGGTGCGGGGGGCGGGGGCCTCCCGTGGGGGAGGGGAACTGTGGTGGGCGAACACGTTGAACCGCTGGGAACCTGGGGGGTTCTGTGCAGCAGGGGGAGTTAGTCAACCCGTTTCCGTCGGCGCGTGGGCGCCTGGCGAACGGGGCAATCAGCCGGCCTGTGATCGACTGGGAAGAGCGGTACCGCCGTACCGTCATCACCAGCGACACCGTGGCCACCGCCGTCGTCGTCGCGGCGATCGGCAACTTCTTCGGGGCCCGGGACGCGGCCAACTGGCATGAGAAGTGGGGCATTCTCGCCTTCGGCACCGAGCTTCTGGTGCTGGGAGCGCTCGCGGTGAGCCGGTCGTGGGCGCCGGCCGTGCTCGGCCAGGGCGCCGAGGAGTTCCGGCGGCTCGGGCGTTCCCTGTTCACGGCGGCCGTCGTCCTGGCGCTCGGCGGTATCGCCCTCACCTCGCAGAACATCAAGCTCTGGATCTTCGTCGCGATCCCCGCGATCGCGCTTCTCACCATGACCGCGCGGTATCTGCTCCGCCTCCGGCTGCACCGGCACCGGAAGGAGGGACGGTGCCTGCGACCGGTGCTCGCCGCCGGGAGCCCGGCGACCGTGCGCGATCTCATCAGCCGGGCCCGCAGGTTCCCGCACCTCGGCTGGCGGGTGGACGGGGTGTGCACCACGGACGGCCTCGGGCCCGACGGCGACCAACTGGACGGAGTTCCGGTGGTCGGCCGGCTGGCGGACGTCGCCAACCACGTCCGCCGCGACGGCTACCGTGTCGTCGCGGTCACGCCCGATCCGCACTGGTCACCGGAGCGTTTGCAGCGCCTCGCCTGGAACCTCGAAGGCAGCGACGCCGAGATGGTGGTGGCCCCCGTGCTGATGGAGGTGGCCGGCCCGAGGCTGCACGTCGACGCGGTGCTCGGGATTCCCCTGCTGCGGGTCAGCATGCCGACCTTCACCGGAGGCAGCCGCGCGGTCAAGGAGGTCGTCGACCGGATGGGCGCGGCGGTCCTGCTGATGCTGTTCGCGCCGCTGATGCTGGTGGTCGGGCTGCTCGTCCTGGCGGACAGCCGGGGCGGGGCCTTCTACCGCCAGCGCAGGGTCGGCAAGGGCGGCCGCGAGTTCATCATCCTCAAGTTCCGCACCATGGTCGCCGGGGCCGACGGGGTACGGGCCGAGCTGGCCGACCGCAACGAGGGCGCCGGCCCGCTGTTCAAGCTCCGCCGGGACCCCCGGGTGACCCGGGTGGGAGCGGTGCTGCGCCGGTACTCGATCGACGAGCTGCCGCAGCTCTTCAACGTACTCACCGGATCGATGTCGCTCGTCGGCCCGCGCCCGCCGCTGCCGGAGGAGTCCGCCGCGTACGCCCCGGACATCCGCCGGCGGCTGCTGGTCAAGCCGGGGCTCACCGGGCTGTGGCAGATCAGCGGGCGCAGCGACCTGCCGTGGGAGGAGGCCGTCCGGCTGGACCTGCGGTACGTGGAGGACTGGTCGCTCGCCCTGGACACGGTGATTCTGTGGAAGACGCTGCGCGCGGTGCTCTATGGGCAGGGGGCCTACTGATGCGTGCGACACGTCGTCGGGCCGGCGCAGGGACCGCAGGCCGGAAGGGCCTGCCTGGGGTGAGGGACGGGTCATGAGGGTCAGCGTTTTCGGGCTCGGCTATGTGGGCTGTGTGTCGGCCGCGTGCCTGGCCGGCATGGGGCACGAGGTCATCGGGGTGGATGTGAACCAGGTGAAGGTCGACCTGGTCAACGACGGCAGGGCACCGGTGGTCGAGGAACGGATCGGCGAACTCATCGCGGAGGCCGTGCGGACCGGGGCGTTGCGCGCCACCGGCGACGTCCGCGAGGCGATCATGGGCAGCGAGGTGTCGCTGATCTGTGTGGGCACACCCTCCGAGCCCAACGGCAGTCTGTGCACCACGTATCTGGAGCGGGTCACCGAGCAGATCGGCGCCGTGCTGGCCGAGCGGGACGGGCCGGACGCGCGGGACGGGAAAGGCGGGCCGGACGGGCGGGACGGGCGGCACACCGTGGTGTTCCGGAGCACCATGCTCCCGGGCACCTGTCTGGACCTTCTGGTGCCGATCCTGGAGAAGTCCGTCGGCGGCACGGCCGGAGTGGACCTCGGGGTCGCGGTCAACCCGGAGTTCCTGCGCGAGGGCACGAGCGTCCGGGACTTCTTCGACCCGCCCAAGACCGTCATCGGCGAACTCGACCCGGCGAGCGGCGACGTGGTGGCGGCGCTCTACGACGGCCTGCCCGGCGAGGTGTTCCGGGTGCCGGTCCCGACGGCCGAGGCGATCAAGTACGCGGACAACGCGTTCCACGGTCTCAAGATCGGCTTCGCCAACGAGCTGGGCGCGGTGTGCCAGGCGCTCGGGGTGGACTCGCACCAGGTGATGGATGTCTTCCTGGCCGACCGCAAACTGAACATCAGCCCCGCCTATCTGCGGCCCGGCTTCGCCTTCGGCGGCTCCTGCCTCCCCAAGGATCTGCGCAGCCTGGTCCACGCCGCGCAGCGGGCCGATGTCTCGGTGCCCATCCTCGCCCATGTGCTGCCCTCCAACTCCGCGCATCTGCAACGCGCGGTGGAGATGGTCGAGCGCACCGGGAAACGCCGGGCGGGCCTGTTCGGGCTGTCCTTCAAACCCGGCACCGACGACCTCCGGGAGAGCCCGCTCGTCGAGCTGGCCGAGAGGCTCTTCGGCAAGGGGTACGACCTGCGGATCTACGACGCCAATGTGAGCCTCTCCCGGCTGCTCGGCGCCAACCGCGAGTACATCGAGACCCGGCTGCCGCACCTCGCGCAGCTCCTCGCGAACTCCGTCGCCGAAGTGCTGGAGCACGCCGAGGTCTGCCTGGTCGGGACCAGCGACCCGGACGTGCTGTCGGCGCTGCCCCACGGCGAGGGACCGGTGCTCATCGACCTCATCCGCCTTCCGGACGCCGAGGCGCGCCGGACCGAACCGGGGTACATGGGCCTTGCCTGGTGACACGGCGTTCGACGCGGGAGCCGGCGCCGGCCGGCCGGAGCGGCGCGCGCTGATCCTCGTGGAGAACCTGTCGGTGCCGTTCGACCGGCGGGTGTGGCAGGAGTGCAGGACGCTGCGGGACGCGGGCTGGGAGGTGCATGTCATCTGCCCCCGGGGGAGCAAGCGGGACACCGAGCCGGAGGCGCTGATCGACGGGGTGCGCATCCACCGCTACCCGCTGCGCGCGGCCACCGGAGGACCCGCCGGCTATCTGCGGGAGTACGGCTCGGCGCTGTGGCACACGGCCCGGCTGGCCCGCAGGGTCGGCCCGGTCGATGTGGTCCACGCCTGCAACCCGCCCGACCTGCTCTTCCTGCCCGCGCTCTGGCTGAAGCGGCGCGGCGCGCGGTTCGTCTTCGACCAGCACGACCTGGTGCCCGAGCTGTATCTCTCCCGGTTCGACCGGGGCGAGGACCTGCTCCACCGCGCCGTGTGCGCGCTGGAACGGCTGACCTACCGGGCCGCGGATGTGGTGCTCGCCACCAACGAGAGCTACCGGGACGTCGCGATCCGCCGTGGCGGCCGGCGCCCGGAGGATGTGTTCGTGGTGCGCAGCGCGCCCGAGACCGACCGGTTCCAGCCGGTACCGCCCGAGCCGGAACTGAAGCGCGGCAAGCCCCATCTGCTCTGCTACCTCGGTGTCATGGGCCCCCAGGACGGCGTCGACTACGCCCTGCGGGCGCTCGCGACGCTCCGGGACGAACTGGGGCGCACCGACTGGCACGCCGTGTTCGTGGGCGCGGGCGACGCCTTCGACGCGATGGTGGAGCTGTCCGAGCGGCTCGGCCTCTCCGGGCAGGTGCGGTTCACCGGCCGCGTCCCGGACGCCGACCTGGTGCGCTATCTCTCCACCGCGGACGTGTGCCTCTCTCCCGATCCGCGCAATCCGCTCAACGACGTGTCGACGATGAACAAGGTCCTGGAGTACATGGCGATGGGCCGGCCGATCGTCTCCTTCGACCTGAGGGAGGCGCGGGTCTCCGCCGGTGACGCCGCCGTCTACGCGCCCGCCAACGACGAGGCCGCCTTCGCCGGGCTCATCGCCCTGCTGCTGGACGACCCCGGGAAGCGGGCCCGGATGGGCGCGATCGGCCAGGAGCGGATCAGCGGAAGTCTCTCCTGGCGGAACTCGCAGGCATCGCTGCTCGCCGCCTACGCCGCCGCCTGCCGCGACCGCGCCCCGGTGCCGGGGGACGGCCGGGTCCGGACCGGGAAGAGGCCGCGTCGTTGAGCGATGACACGATACGCCTGGTCACGATCGGGCGGATTCTCCGTCGGCGCCGGAGGCTGCTCACCGTACTCGCCGTGGTGGGCGCGCTCGTCGGCTACGGCACCTCGGCGCTCTTCCCGCCGCGTTACACGGCGTCGGCGTCGGTGCTGCTGCCGGGGCAGTGGGAGGAGCGCGAGCTGCTGACCCAGGCGCACATCGCGACCAGTTCGGCGGTGGTCGACCGCGCGGCCGGCGCGCTCGGCTGGACGGGCGTCAGCTCCGGCGAGCTGAGGGAGCGGGTCGCCGCCGAGGCCGCCGACGGGAACATCATCAAGATCTCCGGCACGGCCGAGACCCCGGAGCGGGCGCAGCAGCTCTCCGACCGGGTGGCCCGGGAACTCGTCGCCTTCGCCGCGCGGATCGCGGGCGAGGGAGACGACCCCGAGGCGGCCACGGGGCCCGAGGCGCTGCGGCAGAAGGTGGCGCAGACCAACCGCCGTATCACCGACCTCGCCAACGCGGCCGATCCGGGGCGGACCGTGGAGAGCGTGCAGGCCCGCACCGCGCTCGCCAAGCTCCGCACCGCCCTGGAGGAGGCGATGAGGAAGCTGGACCAGGCCGACCCGGCGGCCGGCGGGGCCGGCATGGTCGTCATGGGACCCGCCGTCCGGCCGACCGCCGAGGCGCCCCCGACGAGGGCGCAGTTCATCGCCGGCGGAGCGCTGCTGTTCTTCCTGGCCGCGGTCATCGGCCATCTCGCCGCCCAGCGGATGAGCCGCCGGCTGCGGACCGAACCGGAGATCGCCGCGGCGCTGGGCTCGGCGCTGCTGGGCACCGTCGACGTGCCGGACGAAGGGCCCGCGCGCCGGCCGGGGGACCGCGGCGCGCCGGCCCGGCTGCGCCGGCTGCTGGGTGCCGACACCCGCTGGGACACACCGGCACCGAGGGCCTCCGCCGACGAGGCCGGCCGGCAGATCCGCTACCGGCGGGTGTGCGCTCGCCTCCGGGACCGGCTGCCGGCCCCCCGGCGGCTGCTGGTCGTCGTACCCGACGGCGACGAGATCGGCCGCCGGGCCGCCGGGAAGCTCGTCGACGCGGCCGGGAGCGATCCCTCGCCCGCCTCACCGGGCGGCGGACACCGCGCGCTGCGGCTGGTGGAGGTCTCGGTGTCCCGGCCGATGGTGCCGGACCGCGACACGGAGTCCGGTGCCGTCGTCGTGCTCAGCGCGGGCAACTGGACCGCGGGGGAGCTGACCGGCATCGCCGAGGCGTGCGCGGACGGCGGGCACGAGGTCGTCGGCGTCGTCCTCGCCGGCGCGGTCCGGCCCCTCCCGGCGCGGTCCTCGGGCCGCCCCGGGGCCGGAGCAACTCCGGAACCCGCGGTTCCCGGTCACGCGGCGGGAGAGCCGGGGTGACGACGAGCACGACGTCGGAGCCGTCGCCGGCCGCTCCGCTGCTGGACCTCCAGTCGCTGGTGGTGGCGGTGCGCCGACGCCGCCGGCTCTGGTACTCCCTGGCCCTGCTGGGGCTGCTGGCCGGCGCGGCGCTGGCGGTGCTGCTGCGCCCGCCGCCCACCGCGGTGACCAAGGTGCTGGTCGTGCACCAGGAGGACCAGCCGAACGACACCGGAACGCTGATCCGCACCGACGCGGCGCTGCTGGGCACCACCAGGATCGCCGGTCAGGCGCTCAAGGCCCTCAAGTCGGCCGAGGACCCGCAGGACTTCACGGCGGAGTACCGGGGCACCGGTCTGACCAACAACCTGCTCCGGATCGAGGTGACGGGTGACAGCGACGCCCAGGCGGTGGCCCGGGCGAAGGCCCTGGCCGACGCGTTCGTCGCGGACCATGTGAGGCGGATGTGGGAAGCCGCGAAGGCCGAGTCGAAGGCCCTGCTCGACCAGCGCGACCGCATGCGGGACGAGCTGGCCCGGGTCAACCAGGCGATCGGGGACCGATCGCCCTCCGGTGACGACCCGAAGGCGTCGGCGAGCGTCGAGTCGCTCTTCGCCCGCCGGGCCGAACTCAACTCGCGGATCGCCGACTTCGACCAGCGCGCCGCCGAGGCCCGCACCGGCACCCCCCGGGTCATCGCCGGTACGCAGATCGTGGACGCCCCGCGCCTGGTGCGGCACTCCCTGCCCCGGACCGCCGTCACCAACGCCGCGATCGGGCTCGTCCTCGGGCTCGTCCTCGGGCTCGCGCTGGCCGCCGTCGGCACGGTGGTGGCGGACCGCCCCGTGCTGCGCCGGGAGATCGCGGCGAACCTGGGCGCGTCGGTCGTCGCGGAGCGGCGCCGTGTGCCCCGCCGCCCGGTCCTGCCCTGGCGGCGCCGGCGGACCCGGGTGGCCCACGAACGGCTCACCGCGACCCTGGCCCGCACCGTGCGCGGCTCGGCCGAACCGGTGTCGCTGCTGGAACTGGGGTGCGCGCGCACCACGAGCGCGCTGGCGCTGGATGTCGCCGGGGCGCTGGCGGCGGAGGGGCCGGTGGCCGTCATCGACGGTCTGCCCGGCGCGGAACCCGCCCTCGGCCGCCGGACACCGGAGGGCGTGACCGTGGTCGGCGGCGAGCGGGCCGATGCCGTGCCGCGGGGGACGCGCGGGATCGGCGTCGGCTCGGTCGCGCCCGGCACGGCGTGGACCGACCTCCGGTACCTCGGCGCCCGGACCGTGCTCGTCGTGCGGGCCGGGCACGGCAGCGCCGCCTGGCTGCACACCGTGGCGCGCCAGCTCGCCGACCAGCGCATCCCGGTGATCGGTGTGGTGCTGATCGACCCCGACCCCCGGGACCGGACCGACGGCACGCTGTGGGACGCGCCGTACACCGCGCCGCGCGGCCCCGACGAGCCGACGGCCCCCCGGAACGGAACGGGGCAGCCGCGGACGGAGCGGTGGCCCCGGCGGAACGGCACGGGACAGCCGAGGGCGGAGCGGCCGTCGATGCCGGCCGCCCGGGTCCCGGACAGCGGCAGCGACCAGGAGGCGCGGTAGAACATGTGTGGCATCGCAGGTACGTACCGCTGGCCGGACGGGAAGGCCGTCACCGACCGGCTCACCGAGGTCCTCGCCCACCGGGGTCCGGACGGGTCGGGCCGGTACGGCCACACCGTCGGCGACGGCGAAGTACACCTCGGGCACCGCCGGCTGGCCATCATCGACCTCTCCGGGACCGGCGCCCAGCCGATGGTCTCGGGCGGCCTCGCCCTCACCTACAACGGCGAGCTGTACAACGCGCCCGAGCTCCGCGCGGAGCTGGCGGGGGCCGGGGCGCGCTTTCGCGGGACCTCCGACACCGAGGTGGTGCTGGAGGCCTGGCGGCGCTGGGGCACGGACTGCCTGCCCCGGCTGCGCGGCATGTTCGCGCTCGCGGTCTTCGACGAGCGCACCGGTGACCTGGTGCTCGCCCGCGACCAGCTCGGCGTCAAACCGCTGTTCCTGCTCCGGCGCGGCACGGGCCTGATGTTCGCCTCCGAACTCAAGGCGCTGGCGGCCGTGACCGGCGGCTCGCTGGAGGTGGACCACGCGGCGCTGGTGGCCTCACTCCTCTACTACTGGGTGCCGGACTCGCGCTGCGCGTACCGCGAGGCGGAGAAGCTGCCGCCGGGGAGCTGGCTGCGCTGCCGGCCCGACGGCCGGGTGGAGCGCGGCCGGTTCTGGAACCTCCGGGACATCGCGACCGAGGGCCGGGAGCGGGCCCGCGCGGGCGAGCGGCCGGACCTGGCCGCCGTCGTCGAGGAGTCGACCCGGCGGCATCTGCTCTCCGACGTACCGGTGGCGACCTTCCTCTCCGGCGGTCTCGACTCCAGCTATCTGACCGCGCTGGCGGCCCGCCACCGGCCCGGGATCTCCGCCTACACGATCGGCTTCCGCGCCGAGGACACCCGGTTCGAGGCGATGCCGGACGATCTGCGCCACGCCCGGCGGGTGGCCGAGCGGTTCGGCGTCGATCTGCACGAGATCGAGATCGCGCCGAGGGTGACCGACCTGCTGCCGCGGATGACCTACCACCTGGACGAGCCGATCGGCGACCCCGCCGCGATCAACACCTTCCTCATCTGCTCGGCCGCCAGGGAGGCCGGGGTCAAGGTGATGCTCTCGGGGATGGGCGCCGACGAGCTGTTCGCCGGATACCGCAAGCATCTGGCCAACCTTCTCGCACTGCGCTACCAGCGCGTCCCGCGGCCCCTGCGGCGCGGCCTGTCCGGGGCCGTGGACCGGCTGCCGGTCGCCACCTCCCGCCGGGGGTACCGGTCGGTGCGCTTCGCCAAGCGGTTCCTCTCCTTCGCCGATCTGCCGGAGGAGACCGCCTTCCGGCGCAGCTACACCATGTACGACCGGGAGGAGCTGCTCGGCCTGGTCAGCCCGGACCTGGCCGGGACGGTCGACGACGTACTGGACGAGCACGCGGAGATCTACCGGGACAACGACCTCGACGACTTCGTGAACCGCATGTGCCTGACCGACTCCCGGATGTTCCTGCCGGGCCTCAACCTCGCCTACACGGACCGGTCGAGCATGGCCGCCTCGACCGAGGTGCGGGTGCCGTACGTGGACGTCGAGGTGGTCCGGGCGGCGTTCGCCTTCCCCGGCAACCGCAAGATCGCCGGGCGGGAGAGCAAGGCCGTCCTCAAGGAGGCGGCCGCCTCGGTCCTGCCCCGGGAGATCGTGTACCGGCCCAAGGGCCTGTTCAGCGCTCCGCTGCGCGCCTGGATGAGCCGGGATCTGGCACCGCTGGTGCGCGAGGTGGTCCATGACGGTCTGCTCGTCAACTCCGGTTTCCTGAACCGCGACGCGCTGGCGCGGCTGGTCGCCGAGGACGCCGCCGGACAGCGGGACTACTCCAAACATCTCTGGCATGTGCTGACCCTTGAGTACTGGTATCGCGACGCGACCTCCGGCTCCGGCCGGAGCCGGACGGCGTGACGGTGTGGAGACAAGAGGAGCTCGGGTGAAACAGGTTGTGCAGAACTACAGGAGCGGCGAGCTGGCGCTGCTCGACGTGCCGGTGCCGGGGTGCAAGCCGGGCGGTGTGCTGGTCCGGAGCGCCTACTCGCTGATCTCCACCGGGACCGAGCTGATGAAGGTGTCCGAGGCCGGCATGTCGATGCTGGGCAAGGCCCGCTCCCGGCCGGACCAGGTGGCCAAGGTGATGCAGAGCGTGGCCACCCAGGGAGTGCCCGCCACCTACCGCAAGGTCATGGGCAAACTGGACTCGTACACACCGCTGGGCTACTCGCTGTGCGGGGTGGTCGAGCAGGTCGGCGCCGGGATCGACGAGGTGAAGGTCGGCGACCTCGTGGCCTGCGCCGGCAATGAGCACGCGCTGCACGCCGAGCTGAACTGGGTGCCGAAGAACCTCTGCGCCCCGGTGCCGGACGGCCTCGCCCCCCGGCACGCCGCCTTCGGCACCGTCGGGTCGATCGCCCTCCAGGGCGTCCGCAGGGGCGAGCCGCAGCTCGGCGATGTGGCGCTGGTGATCGGCCTCGGGCTGATCGGGCAGCTGGTGGTCCAGTTGCTGGCCGCCTCGGGGGTCCGCGTCGTCGGCGTCGACCCCGACCCGGTCCGCTGCGAGCTGGCCGAGCGGCTGGGCGCCGCGGCCTGCGGCGACCCCGCGTCCGCGTCCGTGGAGTCCGCCGTCGCCGAACTCACCGGCGGTCACGGCGTGGACCAGGTGTATCTCGCCGCCGGCGGCGCCGACAACCAGCCGGTCGAGCTGGCCGCCCGGCTGAGCCGGGACCGGGGCCGGGTCGTCGACATCGGCAAGTGCCGTCTGGACCTGCCGTGGAACGCGTACTACGAGAAGGAGCTGGACGTCCGGTTCTCCCGCTCCTACGGCCCCGGGCGCTACGACCCGGAGTACGAGATCGAGGGGCGGGACTACCCGATCGGCTATGTGCGCTGGACCGAGCGCCGCAACCTGGCCTGCTTCCTCGATCTCCTGGCCCGGGGCCGTGTCGACGTGGAGCCGCTGGTCTCCCACATCGCCGACTTCGGCGACGCCGTCGAGACCTACCAGCGGCTGAAGGACGGCGAACTGAAGGCTGTGGCCGTGCTGTTCCGCTACCCCGGCCCCACCGGCGCCACCGACGGGACCGGGACCCCGGAGGTGGCCGTGCCCGAGGTGCGGCGCGGCGGCGGAGCGCCCGCCCCGGTCCGGCCCGCCGGGACGCCCGTGCGGCTGGGGTTCATCGGCGCGGGGAACTACGCGACATCCATGCTGCTGCCGCACCTGGCCCGGCGCGACGGCGTCGAACTGGCGACGGTCGTCACCACCACGGCGCTGTCCGGCGTCAACGCGCGCCGGAAGTTCGGCTTCGCCGAGGCGACCACCGATCTCGACGCCGTGCTCGGCGACCCGTCCATCGACGCGCTCTTCGTGGTCACCCGGCACAGCTCGCACGCCGAACTGACCCGCAGGGCGCTGCTGGCGGGCAAGGCGGTGTTCGTGGAGAAGCCGCTGGCGCTCACCGAGGACGAGCTGGCCGGTGTGCTCGCGGCGGTGGAGGAGTCCGGCAACGACCGGCTCCAGGTGGGCTTCAACCGCCGGTTCGCGCCGCTGCTGCGGGAGGCCCGCGAGCGGTTCGGCCCCCGGACCGGTCCGGCGAGCGTCCGCTACCTCGTCAACGCGGGCCGGCTGGAGCACGGCAGCTGGTACCTCCGGCAGGACACCGAGGGCTCGCGGTTCGCCGGCGAGGGCGGCCACTTCATCGACACGGTGAGCTGGCTGCTCGGCGCCGACCCGCTCACGCTGTACGCGGTCGCCACGCCCGGCGGCGAGGACCTCCAGGTCGTGCTGGGCTACCCGGGCGGCTCCACCGCCACCATCAGCTATGTCACCACCGGCTCGACGGGCTTCCCCAAGGAGACCCTGGACCTGATCGCGGACGGCGCGGTGCTGCGGCTGGACGACTTCGTCCGCGCCTCGGTGCACGGCCGCAAGCGGTGGACCGGCCCGAGGCTGTCCCAGGCCCGTGACAAGGGCCAGCGCGCCGAACTGGACGCGTTCCTGCGGGCCGTGCGGACCGGCGGGCCGATGCCGGTGCCGCTGGAGTCGCTGGTCGCCACCACGGCGGCCACCCTCGCCGTCCGGACCGGCCTCGCGAGCGGCGCGCCGGTGACCCTGACGAGGGCGCGATGACCCCGAGCGCGCCCCTGGGCTGGTATCTGCGGCGGCTGTCCCGGATGGGACCCCGTGAGGTCGGCGGCCGGGTGGGCGACGCGGTGCGCCGGAGGCGGTGGCGGTCGGCGCCGCCGCACAGCCCGAGCGTGACCGGCGCCCGGTTCACCGCCGTACTGCCCCCGGGGACGGTCGACACCGTGCCGGCGGAGGCCGTGAAGCGCCTGGTCGCCGAGGCGGACCGGCTGATAGCCGGGCACGCCCGGTACTTCGGCGTGGACCGCGACGACCTCGCCGACCCGGACTGGTGGTACGACCCGAAGACCGGGCGCCGGGCTCCGGCGGGGTACGCCTTCGACGTGCCGTACCGGAGCGAGGACGCGTCCGGGGACATCAAGCAGATCTGGGAGCTGTCCCGGCACCAGTACCTCACCGTCCTCGCCGCCGCCTACGCGGTCACCGGGAACGAGCGGTACGCCGAGCGGGTGGCCGAGCACCTGCGGTCGTGGTGGACGGCCAACCCGCCGCTGCGCGCCGCGCACTGGATCAGCGGTATCGAGCTGGGCATCCGGCTGCTCTCCTGGGTGTGGCTCCGCCGGCTGCTCGACGGCTGGCCCGGCGCGGCCGGGCTGTTCGAGGAGAACCCGGTGGCCCTCCACCAGATCTGGCACCACCAGCGCTGGCTGGCCGCCTTCCCCAGCCGGGGGTCGTCGGCGAACAACCACGTCATCGCCGAGGCCGCCGGACAGCTCGCCGCGGCCTGCGCGTTCGGGTGGTTCCCCTCGTCGGAGCGCTGGCGCGCCGGGGCGCTGCGCTCCCTGGAGCGGCATCTGCGGAGCAACACCTTCGACTCCGGCCTCAACCGCGAACTGGCCACCGAGTACCACGGGCTCGTGCTGGAGCTGGGTCTGGCCGCGCTGGCCGAGGCGGACACCGCCGGTGTGCCGGTCCCCGCGCCGGTCCGTCTTGTGCTGCTGCGCATGACCGACGCGCTCGCGGCCGTCGTGGACAGCGGGCTGCGCCCGCCGCGCCAGGGGGACGCGGACGACGGGCACGGTCTGGTCGTGGACGGCGCCGGCACCGACCGCTGGGCCTCGCTGCTGGCCACCGGGGACGCCGTGTTCGGCCGGCTCGCCTGGTGGCCGGAGGTCACCGGCACCGATGTGCGCACCCCGCTGCTGGCCGCGCTCATCCGGCCCGGGGGACCGGCCGCGCCCCGCCCGGCGAGCCGGCCGGCCCACTTCGCCGACGCGGGGCTCACCGTCCTGCGCGGCCCGGACGGCATCTGGTGCCGCTGCGACGGCGGTCCGCACGGCTTCCTCTCCATCGCCGCCCACGCCCACGCGGACGCGCTCTCCGTGGAGGTCCGGCACGACGGCGTCGAGGTGCTCGCCGACCCGGGGACGTACTGCTACCACGGCCAGCCCGAGTGGCGGCGGTACTTCCGGTCGACCCTCGGCCACAACACCCTCCAGCTCGACGGCGCCGACCAGTCCGTCTCCGGCGGCCCGTTCCTGTGGACCCGGCAGGCCCGGAGCCGCGTCCTGGCCGCGGACACCTCCGACGGGAGCGTGGCCCGCTGGTGCGCCGAGCACCACGGATACCGGCGCACCGTGCACCGCCGCCGGGTGGAGCTGACCGGGGCGACCCGGGAGCTGCGCGTGGTCGACGAGGTGCGCGGCCCGCGCCGGGCGGCGCGGCTGGCCTTCCACCTCGGGCCGGCGATCACCGCGGATCTGGTGGGGAGCCGGGCACGGCTCACCTGGACCCGGGACGGCGAGGACCGCTCGGCGGTGCTCGACCTGCCCGGGCGGCTGAGCTGGCGGGCCCACCGGGGCGAGACCGATCCGCCGCTCGGCTGGTACTCCGCCGGCTTCGGGCGCAAGGAACCCACCACCACGCTCGTCGGCACCGGCTCCGCCGGCGGCGGCGCGCAGCCGGCGGAGTTCACCACCGTACTCAGGTTCCGCGGCTAGGGAGGACGCGTGGCGATCAAGTGGCGGAACTGGGCGGTGCCGGTGGCGGCGCCGGCCCTGCTGGCGACCGGCTGTGTGGGCCCGCAGGGCGCCCCGGCCGACTCGGCCGCCGCGCCGGCCGCGGCCCGGCCCGCGGCCCGGGTCTGCGCCACGCCGGCGGCCGGTCCCGCGAGGGCACCGGCGGGCGCGGTGACGGTCGACCCCTCGGTCGTCGGCGACCTGGCCGCGAAGACCCTCGGCAGCTCCCCGGGGACCACGTTCTGGCTCCGGCCGGGCCGGCACCGGCTCGAACCCGGCCGCTACTCCCAGGTCGTCCCCAAGAAGGGGAACCGCTACCTCGGCGCGCCGGGCGCGGTGCTCGACGGCCGGAGGACCAACCAGTACGCGTTCGGCGGCACCGCCCGCGATGTCACCATCCGCCATCTGACCGTGCAGGGCTTCGTCGCGCCCCAGAACGAGGGTGTGGTCAACCACGACTCGGCCGACGGCTGGGTGATCGAGCACGCGACCATCCAGCACAACTCCGGAGCCGGGCTGATGGCCGGTGCCGGTCAGCGGGTCCGCGCCAGCTGTCTGCGCGGCAACGGCCAGTACGGCATGAACGCCTACAAGGCGGGCGGCCGGATCAGCGGTCTGCTGGTCGAGGGCAACGAGATCGCCGGCAACAACACCGACGACTGGGAGCGGCGGCGGCCGGGCTGCGGCTGCACCGGAGGCGTCAAGTTCTGGGCCGTCGACGGCGCCGACGTACGCGGCAACTGGGTGCACGACAACCGGGGGCCCGGGCTGTGGGCGGACACCAACAACAACGACTTCCACATCGAGGGCAATGTGGTCGAGGCCAACGACGGCGCCGCGCTGATCTATGAGACCAGCTACAACGCGGTCATCCGGAACAACACGATCCGGAGGAACAACTGGGTCGAGGGCCGCCGCTACGCCGACCGGGGCGACACCTTCCCCTTCGGGACGATCTACCTCTCCGAGTCCGGCGGCGAACCACGGGTCCGGGCCCGCACGGACCGGATCGAGATCCACCGGAACCTGCTGGAGAACAACTGGTCCGGGATCACCCTGTGGGAGAACGCCGACCGGTTCTGCAACAGCCCGGCCAACACCTCGTCCGGCCACTGCACCCTGCTGGTGCGGGAGACCGGGCGCTGCGCGCGCCCGGCGATCGCGACCGCGCCGCTCCACGCCGACTGCCGGTGGAAGACCCAGCGGGTGGACATCCACCACAACCGCTTCGTGCTGGACACCTCCGTCGTCGGGTGCACCGTGAAGTGCGACCGCATGGCGGTGCTGGCCAACTACGGCACCTACCCCGACTGGTCCCCGTACCGGGGCGACCGGGTCGCCGAGGCGATCACCCTCCGGCAGCACAACCGCTGGCGCGACAACGTCTACCTCGGACCGTGGCAGTTCGTCGTCCACGACCCGAGCCGGGTGCTCGACTTCGTGCAGTGGCGGGGCGCCCCCTACGACCAGGACGCGGGCAGCACCCTCGACCCCCGGGCCGGTGGCTGAGATGGGCGGGGACCCGGGGCGCGGCGGGCCGCCCGGCGGACCGGACACGCGGACGGGGAACCGGCCCGCCGCCGCGCCGCGCCCGGCCGCCGTGCCGAGGACCGTCGGAGTGGTCTGGGGGCTGCTGATCCTGAACACGCTCGGCTCCGCCGGCGCGAAGACCGTCATCCCGCTGCCCCGCTCCCTGATCCAGATGGTCACCATGGGCGCGCTGGTCGCCGCCTTCGCACTGGCGCTGGCGCTCAACCTCCGGCTGCGCGTCCGGGCCGGCTCCTTCCTCTTCCTGCTCACCCTCCTGCTGGTGCCGAGCGTGATCGCCAGCGGATCGCTGGAGTCCGGCCTCGGCGCGCTGTTCCGCTGTGCCCGGCTGGCGCTCTTCACCGGCGCGCTGTGGCTGCTCAGCCGCTGGTGGGACGGTGGCCTGACCTTCGTCCGGCACCACATCCGGATGTACTTCGCGGTGCTCGGGTCGGTGGTCGCCGGCGCGGCCGTCTCCCCGGCCGCCGCCATGCCCGAGCTCTACGGCGGGCGGCTGGTCGGCGCGCTCTGGCCGCTCACCCCACCGCAGATCGGACAGTACGCCGCGGTGATCATCGGCCTCACCGCGCTGCTCGTCCTGGGCCGCAGGACCGACCGGGCCGGCGCGGCGCTGATCATCGTGCCCTCACTCGTCCTGCTCGCCCTGACCCACACCCGGACCGCCACGCTCGGACTGCTCATCGGGCTGGCCCTGGCGATCGGCTCGCTCGTCCTGACCAGCGCCCCGGCCCGCCGGTTCTTCGCCTGGGCGGTGCTCTGCGCCGCGGTGGCCTCCCTGGTGTTCAGCTCCGCGCTCCAGGCCTGGTTCCTGCGCGGACAGAGCCAGGAGAACTTCTCCAACCTCACCGGCCGGGCCAAGGTCTGGGACGCCCTGCTGGCGGCCCCCCGGACGACCTCGGAGCACCTGTTCGGCGCGGGCCTGGGGGACAAGTCGTTCGGCGGGCTCCCGATCGACAACAGCTGGCTGGCCGTCTACCACGAGCAGGGGCTGACCGGCACCGCCGTCGTGGCGGCGATCATCGTCGTGCTGAGCGCCGTCGCGCTGCTGCGGCCGCCGTCGCTCCAGCGGGCCTGCGCGATCTTCCTGATCAGCTACTGCGTGATCGCGTCGTACACCGAGGCCGGACTGGGCGACGCCTCGCCGTATCTGCTGCATCTGGCCGTCGCCGCGTCGCTGCTGGCGGCACCCGCCGGGGCCGCGCCGCTCCCGGCACCCGCACCCCCTCGACCACATCTCCCGCGCCGGGCCCGGGGATCGGAGACGACCTGACCATGCATGTCCTCGTGGTGCACAACCGCTACTCCTCGGCCCAGCCGAGCGGGGAGAACAACGTCGTCGACCAGGAGAAGGAGCTGCTGCGCGCGGCCGGCCACCGGGTCGGGGCCTTCGAGCGGCGCAGCGACGACATCGCCGCCCGCTCCCTGCCGGGCAAGGCCGCGATCCCGCTGCTGGTGCCGTGGAACCCGGCGGTCCGCGCGGAGCTGGCCACCCGGCTCCGCACCGAGCGGCCCGACGTGGTCCACATCCACAACGTCTTCCCGCTGCTGTCGCCCGCGGTGCTGGCCGCCTGCGCCGACGCCGGTGTGCCCGCCGTCGCCACCCTGCACAACTACACCCAGGTCTGCCCGCCCGGCACGCTGCAACGCGACGGCCGGCCGTGTACCGAGTGCGTCGGGACGGCGCCGCTGCCCGCCGTCCGGCACGGCTGCTACCGCGGCTCCCGGCTGGCGACGGTGCCGCTCGCGGTGAGCCTCTCCGTCAACCGCCGCCGGTGGTGGTCCGGTGTGGAACGGTTCTTCTGCATCTCGGCGGCGCAGCGGGACATCCTGGTGCGGGCCGGTATGCCCCCCGGGCGGCTGGCGGTGAAGCACAACTTCGTGCCCGACCCGGACCACCGCCGATCGGGCGACGGCGAGTATCTGCTCTATCTCGGCCGGCTGGCCGAGACCAAGGGCGTACGCCTGCTCATGGCCGCGTGGGACGAGATCGCCGCGGCCGGCGGAGTGGGCGTGCCGCTGGTGATCGCCGGCGCGGGCCCGCTGGAGAGCGAGGTCACCGCCTGGGCGGCGGGCCGGGACGATGTGCGGTACGCCGGCCTCTACGACCCGGCCCAGTGCCGGCGGGCCCTCGCGCGGGCGGTCGCGGTGGTGGCCCCCTCGACCTGGCTGGAGGCGTTCGGCCTGGTGGCCGCGGAGGCGATGGCGGCCGGGGTCCCGGCCGTCGCCGCCGGTCACGGCGCCTTCGTCGAACTCGTCGAGGACGGCGTGACCGGCCTGCTGCACCGGCCGGGGGACTCCGCCTCACTCGCGGACCGCCTGCGCCGGATCACGGCCGAACCGGCCCGCAACCGGGAGATGGGCCGGGCGGCCCGGCGCCGATACGAACAGGGCTTCAGCCCGGCCGTCGGGCTGGAGCGCCTGCTGGAGGGGTACCGCACCGCGATCGCGGGTCGGTCGGGCGGCGGGGACGGCCCGCCGCCGGTGGAGGACACAGGCACTGGCTCGCGGCGGGGCACCCGCGCGAACAGGGATGGGGGCAGTAGATGACACGATGCCGACTCTGCGGATCGGCGGCGCTGGCCAGCGTCGTCGACCTGGGGGCGACCCCGCCGTGCGAGAGCTTTCTCGCCGCGGACCAACTCGACCAGCCGGAACCGGCGTACCCGCTGCACCTGCGGGTCTGCACCGACTGCTGGCTCGCGCAGATCCCTCCGCTGATCACCCCGGAGGAGACCTTCACGCAGTACGCCTACTTCTCCTCGTACTCGACCTCCTGGGTGGAGCACGCGCGCGCCTTCGTCGCCGGCACCGCACAGCGGCTCGGCCTCGGACCGGACTCCTTCGTCGTCGAGGTCGCCAGCAACGACGGCTATCTGCTGAGGCACATGGTGGACCGGGGAATCCGCTGCCTCGGCATCGAGCCCTCGGTGAACGTCGGCGCCGCGGCACGGGACGCGGGCGTGCCCACGCTCACGGAGTTCCTGGACCCGGCCACCGGCGCGGCCGTCCGCGCCGAGCACGGCCCGGCGGACCTGGTCGTGGCCAACAATGTGTACGCGCACATCCCCGACGTCGTGGGCTTCACCCGGGGGCTGCGCGCCCTGGTCGCCGACGACGGCTGGGTCTCCATCGAGGTGCAGCACCTGCTGACCCTCATCGAGGAGAACCAGTACGACACCATCTACCACGAGCACTTCCAGTACTACACGGTCGCCTCCGCGGCCCGGGCGCTGGAGAGCGGCGGACTCGCGCTCGTGGACGTCGAACTGCTGCCCACCCACGGCGGCTCCATCCGGCTGTGGGCCCGGCCGGCCGAGGCGGCCCGGGGAGCGTCCCCCGCCGGAGCCGCTCCCGGAGCCCGGGACAGGGTGGCCGGCGCACTGGACCGGGAGAAGGCCGCCGGGCTGCGGGAGCTGTCCGGGTACACCGATTTCTCCGCCCGGGTGGCGAAGGTCCGCCGGGACCTTCTGCGGTTCCTCGTCGAGGCGGCCGAGCGCGGTGAGACGGTCGTCGGCTACGGCGCCCCGGGCAAGGGCAACACCCTGCTCAACCACTGCGGCATCCGGCCCGACCTGCTCCCGTACACGGTCGACCGCAACCCCTACAAGCACGGCAGGTTCACCCCCGGCACCCGCATCCCGATCCTGCCGCCCGAGCGGATCAGCGCCGACCGGCCGGACTATGTGCTGGTCCTGCCCTGGAACCTGCGGGCCGAGCTGGTCGAGCAACTGTCCTTCGTGCACACCTGGGGCGGCCGGCTGGTCTTTCCCATACCGGAACTGAGCATTGTCGAGACCGCGTCATGAAAGAGGTCACAGCATGAAGGTCGTCCTGTTCTGCGGCGGCTACGGGCTGCGGATGCGCAGCGGAGCCTCCGACGACCTGCCCAAACCGATGGCGATGGTCGGCCCGCGACCGCTGATCTGGCATGTGATGCGCTACTACGCGCACGCCGGGCACACGGAGTTCATCCTCTGCCTCGGATACGGCGGCCACCACATCAAGAACTTCTTCCTCACCTACGAGGAGACGGCGTCCAACGACTTCGTGCTGCGCAACGGGCGGACCGAGCTGCTCTCCACCGACATCGCCGACTGGACGATCACTTTTGTGCAGACCGGGATCGAGTCACCGATCGGGGAGCGGCTGCGCCGGGTGCGGCACCACCTCGACGGCGACGAGATGTTCCTCGCCAACTACGCCGATGTGCTCACCGACGCCCCGCTGCCGGAGATGATCGACCGGTTCGCCCGGCGCGACGCCGGCGCCTCGATGATGGTGGTGCCGCCGCAGTCCTCGTTCCACTGCGTGGAACTGGGCGAGGACGGCCTGGTCGGAGGCATCACCGCGGTGAGCGAACTCCCGCTGTGGGAGAACGGCGGCTACTTCGTGCTCCGCCAGGAGATCTTCGAGCACATCCCGGAGAACGGGGACCTGGTCGCCGACGGCTGCGCCCGGCTGGCCACGAAGGGCCGGCTGACGGCGTACCGGCACCGCGGCTTCTGGAAGCCCACCGACACCGTGAAGGAGCGGGCCGCGCTCGACGCCGCCTACGCCCGGGGCGACCGCCCCTGGGCCGTGTGGGAACGGGACGGCGCGCGGGCCGGCGGGTACGGCGCAGGCGCGGGGACGACCGCGTGATCCGGCTCGGGGCCGGGCGCCCGGACCGGATCGTCGCGGTGGGCGCCCACTGCGACGACATCGCCATCGGCGCCGGCGGCACGCTGCTGACGGTGTGCCTCGCGCGGCCGGGTGTCCGCGTCGACGCGCTGGTGCTCTCCGGCGGCGGCGGTGAGCGGGAGCGGGAGGAACGCGACGCGCTCGCCGCCTTCTGCCCGGACGCCGATCTGCGGCTGACCGTGCTCAAACTGCCGGACGGCCGGCTGCCGGCGCGATGGGACGAGGCCAAGGCCGCCGTGGAGGAACTGCGCGCCAGGACCGAGCCGGACCTCGTGCTGGCCCCCCGGACCGATGACGCGCACCAGGACCACCGCGGCCTGGCGAAGCTGGTCTCCACCGCCTACCGCGACCACCTCGTGCTCGGCTACGAGATCGTCAAGTGGGACGGCGACCTCGGCCGCCCGGTGGCGTACCAGCCGCTGTCACCGGAGACCGCCGAACGGAAGGTGCGGCTGCTGCACGAGCACTACCCCTCGCAGCGGCACCGGCCCTGGTACGACCGCGAGGCCTTCCTCGGCCTCGCGCGGATACGCGGCATCGAATGCCATACGCGGTACGCCGAGGCGTTCGCCGTCACCAAACTCACTCTCGACCTGGGGGAATGAACCTTGCGCGTGCTGCTGACCGGACACCAGGGCTACCTGGGCACCGTGATGGCCCCGATACTCGGCTCCGCCGGGCACGAGGTCGTCGGTCTGGACGCGGGCCTGTTCGCCGACTGCGTACTGGGCCCACCGCCCGCGGACCCGCCGGGCCACCGGGTGGACCTCCGCGATGTCACGGCCGACCATGTGGCCGGGGTGGACGCCGTGATCCATCTGGCCGCGCTCTCCAACGACCCGCTGGGAGCGCTGGCGCCGGACCTCACCTACGACATCAACCACCACGCGTCCGTACGGCTGGCCAGGCTGGCCCGCGACGCCGGGGTGCGGCGCTTCCTGTACGCGTCGACCTGCTCGGTCTACGGCGCCGCCGGCGGCGGCGGCCTGGTGGCCGAGGACGCCCCGCTGCGCCCGGTCACCCCGTACGCGGAGTCCAAGGTGCGGGTGGAGGACGATCTGCACGCCCTGTCCGACGGCGACTTCACCCCGGTGTTCCTGCGCAACGCCACCGCCTTCGGCCACTCGCCCCGGCTGCGCGCCGACATCGTGCTGAACAACCTGGTGGGCCACGCGCTCCTCTCCGGCGAGGTACGGGTGCTCTCCGACGGCACCCCCTGGCGCCCGCTGGTGCACGCCGCCGACATCGCACGGGCCTTCACCGCCGCGCTGACCGCCCCGAGGGAGGCCGTGCACAACCGGGCGTTCAACATCGGCAGCGAGACCAACAACGTCACGGTCGCCGAGATCGCCGAGCAGGTCGCCGAGGCGGTGGAGGGCTCACGGGTGGTCGTCACCGGCGAGACCGGCGCCGATCCGCGCTCCTACCAGGTGGACTTCTCGCGGTTCCGCGCCGCGGTGCCCGGCTTCGACTGCGAGTGGACGGTGAAGCGGGGCGCGCTCGAACTCGCCGACGCCTACCGCGAGCACGGGCTCACCCGCGAGGACTTCGAGCGGCGCTTCACCCGGCTGGCCGTGCTGCGCGCCGCGTCCGACGCCGGTGCCGTCGACGACACCCTGCGGTGGCGCCGGTGACAGCGGTGGGCGAGGAGATGCACGCCCTGGTGGAGCGGCTCTACCCGCTCTGCCGGAGCATCACCGGCGACGGGGTGCGCGCCACCCTGGAGATCGTCGGCGAGTACATCCCGCTGCGCGTGCACGAGGTGCCGACCGGGACGCGGGTGCTCGACTGGACGGTGCCGCAGGAGTGGAACATCCGGGACGCCTACATCGCCGACAGCGCCGGGAACCGGGTCGTCGACTTCGCCGCGTCCAGTCTGCACGTGCTCGGCTACAGCGTGCCGGTGGCGGCGACCATGTCCCTGGCCGAGCTGCGCGGACATCTGCACACCCTGCCCGACCACCCGGCCTGGGTGCCCTACCGCACCAGCTACTACACGCCGGACTGGGGGTTCTGCCTGTCCCAGGAGACCCTGGACGCGCTGCCGGACGGCGAGTACGAGGTGTGCGTCGACTCCACACTCGGCGACGGCCATCTCACCTACGCCGAGCATGTGGTCCCCGGACAGGTCCCCGACGAGGTGATCGTCTCCTGCCATGTCTGCCACCCGTCGCTGGCCAACGACAATCTCGCCGGTGTCGCGGTGGCCACCCACCTGGCCCGGGCGCTCGCGGAGAGCACACCCTGGTACACCTACCGGTTCCTGTTCGCGCCCGGCACCATCGGCGCGATCACCTGGCTGGCCCGCAACGCGGACCGGATCGAACGCGTCAGACACGGGCTGGTGCTGGCCTGCGCCGGTGACCCGGGCCGGCTGACGTACAAGCAGAGCAGACGCGGCGACGCGGAGATCGACCGGGTGATGCGGCATGTGCTCCGCGAGTCCGGCCGCCCGCACCGGGTCACCGAGTTCACCCCGTACGGCTACGACGAGCGGCAGTTCTGCTCGCCCGGGTTCGACCTCGGCGTGGGGTCGCTCAGCCGGACCCCGTACGCCGGGTACCCCGAGTACCACACCTCGGCGGACAACCCGGACTTCGTCTCCCCGGAGGCGATGGCGGACACCCTCGCCGTCTGCCGCGAGGCGTTCGCCGTGCTGGACCGCGACCGGCGGTACCTCAACCTCAGCCCCTACGGCGAACCACAGCTGGGACGGCGCGGGCTGTACGACTCCCTCGGCGGGCGCAGCGACGCGAAGCAGGCCCAGATGGCCATGCTCTGGGTGCTCAGCCTCTCCGACGGCGAACAGAGTCTGCTGGACGTCGCCGAGCGCTCCGGGCTGCCGTTCGGCACCGTCGCCGCCGCGGCCGACGCCCTGCACGCCGCCGGGCTGATCAAGGCGTGACGCCGATGACCACCGGGAGGAAGAGGACGCCCGCCCCGGCGGCCCGGGACGGACACACCCGGTCCGCCACCGGGCGGGCGATCGCGGGTCGGCTCTCCTGGGGACTGGCCGACCAGGCGGTCTGCAGCATGACCAACTTCGCGGTGGGCATCCATGTGGCGCGCTCGCTGGGGCTGGCCGCATTCGGCGTCTTCAGCCTGGCCTGGGTGACCTACGGGGTGGTGCTCGGTGTCTCCCGGGGGCTGGCCACCGACCCCCTCGCGGTCCGCTTCAGCGGTGTGCCGACCGCGTCCTGGCGCGCCGCCGCCGCCCGGTCGACGGGGACCGCCCTCGGCGTCGGCACCGTCCTCGGCGCGGTCTGTCTGACGGCCGGGACGGTCATCGGAGGCACCGTGGGGCTCGCGTTCGCCGCCCTCGGCACCGTCCTCCCGGGACTGCTGCTTCAGGACGCCTGGCGGTACGCGTTCTTCGCCGCCGGCACCGGGCGCAAGGCCTTCGCCAACGACCTCCTGGGCGGTGTCGCGCTCATCCCCGCCATGGTGGCGGCGGACCGCGTGGGCAGCGTGGCCGCGTCCGTGCTCGCCTGGGGCGCCGCCGCAGCGGTGGCCGCGGGGTACGGCTGCGTCCAGTCCGGCATCCTGCCCCGGCCGGCCGGAGCGCGCGCGTGGCTCCGCGAACAGCGCGACCTCGGCTACCGGTATCTCGCCGAGAACGTCGGCGTCAGCGGCGCGGCCCAGGTGCGGGCGTACGGCCTCGGGGCGATCATCGGGGTCAGCGCGGTGGGAGTGGTCCGGGGCGCGGAGCTGCTGCTCGGCCCGTTCCTCGCGGTGCTGATGGGGCTGTCGCTGGTCACCGTCCCCGAGGCGGCCCGGGTGCTGCGGCGGGCCCCGCGCCGGCTGGGCGGGTTCTGTCTGCTCCTCGGCGCCGGACAGGCCGCCGCGGCCCTGCTCTGGGGAGCGGCCCTGCTGCTGGTGCCGGACCGGGCCGGCACCGCCCTGCTCGGCGGCGTCTGGCACGCCGCGTCGGAACTCATCGTGCCGGCCACCCTCGGTGTCGCGGGCGCCAGCCTCGGCACCGGCGCGGCGGCCGGCCTGCGCGCGCTCGCCGCCGCCCGGCGCGGCCTGCGCTGCCAGCTCTTCGCCTCCGTCTGCTATGTCGGCGGCGGGCTCGGCGGAGCGGCCGCGGCCGGCACGGTCGGCTCGGCCTGGGGCGTCGCCGCCGCCACCGTCAGCAGCTCCGCCGTGTGGTGGCTGCACCTGCGGTCCGCCCTGCGCGAGCGCCACCAGAACCCATCCGTGAAGTGAGGACACCATGACGGCATTCCGCCGCCCGCCCCGGCTCAGCATCGGCCTGCCCGTGTACAACGGCGAGGAGTATCTCGCCGAGGCGTTCGACGCCCTGCTCGGCCAGACCTACGAGGACTTCGAACTGGTCGTCTCCGACAACGCCTCGGCCGACGGGACCCAGGACATCTGCCGCCGGTACGCCGCGCGGGACTCGCGCGTCCGATACCTCCGGCTGCCCCGGAACATCGGCGCCGCGCCCAACCACAACCATGTGTTCACCGAGTGCCGCGGCGAGCTGTTCAAATGGGCCTCGCACGACGACCTGTACGCCCGGGACCTGCTGCGCCGCTGCGTGGAGGCGCTGGACGAGCGGCCGGACACGATCCTCGCGCACACCGGCCAGGCCGTCATCGACGGCGACGGCCGGGTGAAGGTCCCGTACGCCTACGGGCTCGCCACCGACTCGCCGCACGCGCCCGAGCGCTTCCGCAGTCTGCTGTTCGAGCCCGGGGGCGACGACTTCTACGGCGTGATGCGGGCCGACACGCTGCGCCGGGTGAAGCCGCACGACAGCTACCACCACGCCGACCGCGCCTTCGTCGCCGAGATCGTCCTGCACGGCCCCTTCCACCAGGTGCCGGAGCTGCTGTACTTCCGCCGCGACCACCCCACCCGCGCCGAGCGGGCGAACCCCGGCAAGCGCGCCCGGTGCGTCAACCTGGACCCGCGCCGGGCGGGCCCGCTGCACCCGACGCCCCGGCTGCTCGCCGAGTACGTCTGGGGTTTCGTCGCCGCGATCCGGCGGGCGCCGCTGTCCCCGGCCGACCGGCGCGCGTGCCACCGCCATCTGGCCGCCTGGATGGCCAGCCGGCTCCGGCCGGGCGCCGGTGAACGGGTCGAGGACCGCGCCCCGGTCGACCCGGACCGGGTCACCGTCTCCGTCGACGCCCTCGTCGCCGGCCGCGAGGGGAGGCGGACATGAGCCCCGCGGACGGGACCCCGGTGCGCGTGGGGGTGTTCGGCCTGCTCGGCTCCGGCAACCTCGGCAACGACGGGTCGCTGGAGGCCGTGCTCGGATACCTCCGCGCCGAGCACCCGGAGGCGGTCGTGGACGCGCTGTGCGGCGGGCCCGAGGCCGTCACGGCCCGGTACCGGATTCCCGCGACACGGCTGCACTGGTACCGGGGGGAGTACCGGACCGCGTCGCGTGCGGGCGCCGTCGCCGCCAAGGGCCTCGGCAAACTCGTCGACGCCTTCCGCACCGCCGCCTGGGTCCGCCGGCACGACGTGGTGATCGTGCCGGGCATGGGCGTCCTGGAGGCCACGCTGCCGCTGCGGCCCTGGGGCTTCCCCTACGCCCTGTTCCTGCTCAGCGCGAGCGGCCGGCTGTTCGGCACCCGGGTCGCGCTGGTCGGTGTCGGCGCCGCCGCGATCCGCAGCCGGCCCACCCGCGCCCTGGTGCGCTGGTCGGCGCGGCTGGCCGCCTACCGCTCGTACCGGGACACCCTGTCCCGCGACGCGATGCGGGCGATGGGCGTGGACACCGCGCACGACGAGGTCCACCCCGATCTCGCCTTCGCCCTCCCCGCGCCCCCGGCCGTCGCACCCCAGGGCCCGCCGGGCCCGGTCTGTGTTGGCGTCATGGCCTTCCACGGCGGCAACGACGACCGCGCCCGCGCCGAGGAGATCCACCGGCGCTATCTCGACGGGACGACCCGCTTCGTCCGCGCGCTGGCCCGGGAGGGCAGACCGGTCCGGCTGCTCACCGGGGACCGGGTCGACGCGCCGGTGGCCGGCGCGATCCTCGCCGCGGTGGACTCACCGCTGGTCACCGCCGCCGAGACAGCCTCGCTGGCCGACCTGATGAGGGAGATGGCCGCCGCCGACACCGTGGTGGCCACCCGCTACCACAACCTGGTCTGCGCCCTGAGGGTCGGCACACCGACGCTCGCGCTCAGCTATGCCGCGAAGAGCGACGCGCTCATGGCCCGGATGGGGCTGGGCGCGTACTGCCATCCCGCCCGCGAGGTCGACGCCGACCGGCTGCTCGCGCAGTTCCGGGAGCTGGAGCGGGGATCGGCGGAGGTGCGCCGGACCCTCACCGAGCGGAATCTGGTCACCGCCCGGCACCTCGGGCACCAGTTCACGGCCCTGACCGCCGCCCTCTTCCCGGCGGCCGGCCCCACCCACCCCCACCCCCACGCCCTGCGGGAGGCTCCATGAAGGCGACCGGAGTACCGGCGATCGCCGGCGCGTACCTGTTCGAACCCACCCCGCACGCGGACGAACGCGGCTTCTTCTGCCGTACCTTCGACGCCGATGTGGCCCGCTCGGTGGGTCTCGACCCGGACGCCTTCGGCCAGGACAGCGTGTCCCGCTCGGTCCGGGGGGTGCTGCGCGGACTGCACCTGCGCGCCGGCACCGGCGAGGCCAAGCTGGTGCGGTGCTCCCACGGGAGGATCTTCGACGTCGTCGTGGATCTGCGGAAGGACGCACCGACTTACGGCGCCCGGGCCTTCTTCGAGCTGTCCGGCGACACCCAGGTGACGCTGTACATCCCGGCGGGGTGCGCGCACGGCTTCCAGGCCCTGACCGACACCGCCGATGTCTCGTACCGGATCGACCGCCCGCACGATCCGTCCGAGGACGTGACGATCGCCTTCGACGACCCGGAGCTGGCCATCCCCTGGCCGCTGCCGGTCACCGCGATGTCCCGGCGCGACCGGGAGGCACCGGGCCTCGCCGAGGCCCTGCGGAACCATGGGAAGTGAGACCGGCGTGGACGACAGCGGAGAATTCCTCCTGCCCCGGTCGCGGCTGGCGAACGAGCGCCTGCACGCCCTGATCCCCGGGGGCGCGCACACCTACGCCAAGGGCGACGACCAGTACCCCGAGGGCCTGGCCCCGGTCATCAGCCACGGCCGCGGCGCCCATGTGTGGGACGTCGACGGCAACCGCTACATCGAGTACGGCTCCGGCCTGCGGTCGGTCAGCCTCGGCCACGCCCACCCGCGCGTGGTCGAGGCGGTGCGCGGGGAACTCGACCGCGGCAGCAACTTCGTGAGGCCGTCCATCGTGGAGGTCGAGGCCGCGGAGCGCTTCCTGGCCACCGTGCCGACCGCCGAGATGGTGAAGTTCGCGAAGAACGGCTCCGACGCCACCACCGCCGCGGTACGGCTGGCCCGCGCCGTCACCGGGCGCCGGCGGGTGGCCCTCTGCGGGGACCATCCGTTCTTCTCCGTCGACGACTGGTTCATCGGCACCACGCCGATGTCCGCGGGCGTCCCGCCGGCGGCCACCGAGCCGACCGTCGCGTTCCCCTACGGTGATCTGGCCGCCGTGGAGGAGCTGTTCGCCCGCCACCCGGACGAGATCGCCTGTCTGATCCTCGAACCCGCCACCCACACCGAGCCGCCGCCCGGATACCTCGCCGGCCTGCGCGAGCTGGCCGACCGGCACGGCTGTGTCCTGGTCTTCGACGAGATGATCACCGGCTTCCGCTGGTCCGAGGCGGGTGCCCAGGGGCTGTACGGCGTCGTCCCCGACCTCTCCACGTTCGGCAAGGCGCTGGGCAACGGGTTCGCCGTCGCCGCGCTGGCCGGGCGCCGCGACCTCATGGAGTGGGGCGGGCTGCGCCACTTCGGCGACCGGGTGTTCCTGCTCTCCACCACGCACGGCGCGGAGACCCACTCGCTGGCCGCCGCGATGGCCGTGCTCACCACCTACACCGAGGAGGGCGTCACCGCGCGGCTGCACGCCACCGGCGAGCGGCTGGCCGCCGGAATCCGCGATGCCGCGTCCGCCATGGGCGTCGGCGAGCACCTCGTCCTCCGGGGCCGGGCCAGCAATCTGGTCTTCGCGACCCTCGACGAGAACCTGCGGCCGTCGCAGCGCTACCGCACCCTCTTCCTGCGCCGCCTTCTCCTGGGCGGGGTCCTCGCGCCGTCGTTCGTGGTGAGCGACGCCCTCGACGACACCGACATCGACCGCACCATCGACACCGTGGCGCAGGCCTGCGCGGTCTACCGCAAGGCGCTGGACGCCGGGGACCCCACTCCCTGGCTGGCCGGGCGACCGGTGAAGCCCGTCTTCCGCCGGCTGGTGTGAGGCGAGGCGCGTGCCTGCCGGGGGTCTCGGGCACACCGGGCCGTCGGCGGGGTCGCTCTCCGGGGCATCGCCGGGCCGGGGCGACCGTCCCGGGCCGTGCCCGTCGCGGCACTGCTGCCGGAGAGCCGCGTCCGGGCCGATCACCGCACCGGCACCGAGTGACCATGACCGCCGGGGCCCGCCCGGTCGCGACCGCTCGGCGCGATGTCCGCCCGGGCGCACGGCCGCCCGGGCGAAACGGCGGCGCGCGGCAGCCGGGCGCTCAGCGGCGCTCCCGCCGGCCGGCGCCCGCCATCCGGTCGACCAGCCACGCGGCGGCCGGTGTCACCGCCAGCGCGGTGCACCAGCCCCCGAGGACATCGGTCGGGTAGTGCGCGCCCAGAGCGACCTGGGCCCAGCCCATGGCCGCGCCGGCCGCCAGCGCCGAGGCGAGCACGAGCGACGCGCCGGCCCTTCCTCCGAGGCCGGGCCTGCCGGTCGCGAGCAGCGCCACCACGAGGGCGAGCGCGGTGAGAAAGGCGGTGTGCCCGCTCGGGAAGGACAGATGTTCACCGTGGATCGTGCGTCCCACCAGGGGCTTGAGCAGTGTCGTCGCCCCCACGGTCAGACCGGTGCCGGCCACGACGAGCACCGCCGCGCGAGGCCGCCGCGACAGCAGACAGCCCGTCACGGCGGCCACGACCAGCACCGCCGCCCCGGCGGGCTCCGCCAGGAAGTCCGTGGCCAGAGCGGCGTTCCGCCAGGGCGGCGGCACACCGTTCACCGCCGGCTGGATCGACGCGTCCACCCCGCCGGGCCGGCCGTGACCGGCGTACAGCACACCGAGCGCGACGACCGTCAGCGCGGCGAGGACCGCGATCAGCCCGAGCCACCCGCGCAGCGCCGGGGGCAGCACCGCGCGCTCCGGCCCGCCCGTCACGACCCGGCCCGCTGACACCCTCGCCCCACGGCGGCCGGGCGCTGACCACGGACGCCCCCGGCGACCGGGGTCCCACTCCCGGTGGCAGGGCGGCGCCGGCCGGCACCGCCCGGCCCGATGAGCGCGTCCGCCACCCGGCGCGCACTCTCGCAGACCATCCGGCGGATGCGATGCACCTCCCCCTGCCGTCGAGTCCGGCCGGACCACGCGGGAGCCCTCGGCAGCCCCGGGCCCGAACTCACCACCGTAGCCGCCAATCCGCCCCCGGAGTACCGGTTCCGGACGATCCCCGGGCCACGGCACGCAGGCCGGGGGGCCGTGCGTCAGCCCCCGCCCGCGCCGGGATCATAGGAGCATGGCCCGACTCCATGACATTGTGTTCGACTCCGCTCGGCCCGCGGCCACGGCTCGCTTCTGGGCTGCGGCTCTGGACGGTTACGCCGTCGCGCCCTATGACGACGCGGAACTGGCCCGCTTGCGCTCCGAGGGCATCACCAGCACGGAGGACGACCCCACGGTGCTGGTGGAGTCGGCCGACGGAGGGCCCCGTCTGTGGTTCCAGCTCGTGCCGGAGACCAAGAGGGTGAAGAACCGCGTGCACCTGGATCTGCGCGCCGTCGACCCGGAGGCGGAGATCCGGCGCCTGACCGCTCTCGGGGCGACGGTCCATGCCCGGTACATGAAGAGCACGGACAGCACGGACAGCACGGACAGCACGGACAGCACCGCCAATGTCGTGCTGACCGATCCCGAGGGCAATGAGTTCTGTCTGTCCGCCGCGGACCGTTGAGCGCCGGGGTGGCTCGCCGGCCCGGCCGCCCATGGAGCACTGGACGAGCGGCGGGGGCCGCCCGGGTGCCGTGACCTGAGCCGGACGGGACACCGCAAGGGCGCGCACGGTCCGGCCGCGTGCCCCTCGGAGAGTGCGGGGACGGGACCGGGCCGGCGCGGGAGCCGGCGCTCGCGGTGCGCGACCGCCGGGGCCGGCGGAAGCCGTCCGCCCCGCGCGGGGTGGATCTTCCATGAGGGACCACCCCGCGCGGAGTGGTCCCTCATGGAAGAGCGTCCGCGAGATCACCTGCCGCGCGCCGTCACCACGGCACATCGCGCCGGACCGGCCGGGGAGTCCGCTGTCAGCGCGGGGGGTCGCAACGGACGGACGCCCGGTGACAGTTGGCTCGTTCTCCCGCTTCACAGCCGGCGGACCCTGTGGGACACCGGAGGACAGGTCGCCGTCGCGGGGCCGGCGCGCCGTACGTCGGCGAGGCCGCGACCGCTCCCTGGGCTGCGGCCCGTTCGCCACCGGCCCTTCGGGAGGAACTCCATGACACGTCACAGACGGCTGCGCACCGCCCTGATCACCGTGAACGCCGTCGCGGTCGGCTGGCTGACGGTGCCCGGCGCCCCGGCCACCGCCGGGACGGCGCAAGCGCCGGAGCGGAGCGGCCGGGTCAGCGAGGAGGTCTCACCGCGGGTCGCGGTCCCGGCGGGCATCTACCAGATCAAGCCCCGGGTCCCCCTCGGAACCTGTTTGCGCGCCGGACCGCAGTCCGGGGACACCGGTGTCTACGTCGGCTCCTGCGACGGCACCACCGACCGGTGGCGGATCGGGCCGACCGCGGCGTCCCATGGACCGGAGTTCATGGAGGCCCGCAACCTGACCACCGACATGTGTCTGGACGCGTTTCATCTGAGCGGGGACAGGACGGGCCGCGTCGACTTCTTCCCGTGCAGCCGGCGAGCCGACCAGGCATGGGACTTCCGCGGCGGCACCTCCGCCGAGACCTGGGCCTGCGTGGCGTCCAGCCCCCACTGCGACTTGGTGCTGCGGGTGGGCAGCGAGTCCACGGCCTGGGGCGGGCTGCGGGCGGTCCTGGGGCAGATCACCAGCGACACCAGCCTGTCGGACCGGCGCTGGAAGCTGTACCCGGTGAGCTGACCCGCGCCCCGGGAGATCCGCCTGCCGGTGCTGCGCTTCCCCCTCCGGGCAGGACGCGGTGCGGGGAGGCGTCCCGGACACGCCTCGGCCGGGCCGCCCGCCGCGCCGCCCCCGGGGCGCACACCCCGGGGGCCTTCCCGCATCGCGCCGATCCGGGACGGGCCGCCCGGCATGCCGACTCGGTCTCGCGGTGGGGCCGGCGCCGGCCCGCCGCCCGGCCCGCGCCACTCCGCCCCGACGGCCTCGACAGCCGGTCGGGGCCCGGGGGCGTCGTGTCACGGTGCCGGGGCGGACCGGTCAGGAGGCGGGCTGCTCTCCGGCGGTTTCGTGGATCTGGGCGCGGGTGGTGTCGGCCTGTTCCTGGATGCGCTGCTGTACGTGGTCGGGGACGCCCTGGTCGTGGAAGTGGGTGGTGAGGGTGTCGAGGGTGGCGTCGGCGCGTTCGAGGTCGCCCGCCTTGGCGTGGACGGTGGCGAGGCGGCGGAAGGCGGCGTTGAGGGTGAGGTTGTCCAGGCCGGTGTCCTGGTCGGTGCGGGAGGTGGTGATGGCCTCGGTGAGCTGGGTGACCGATTCGGTGATGTCCGGTTGGCGGACCTGGACGGCGCCGTCGCCGATGGTCTGGAAGTGGCGCCCGGCGTTGGCGCCGCGCGCGAGACGGGCATAGGCGGCCAGGGGATGGTCGCCGTGGCGTTCGATCAGTTCCCGGAACGCGTCGTTGCCGGCGGTGAGGTGGGGTGCGTCGGAGCCGAGGAAGGCCAGCAGGGTGCCCTGGTCGTCGCCGGTGAGGAGTTCGCCGACTTCCTGGTCGGCGCGGTCGAGCGGGGTCCGTACGCGGATGGTGCGGGTGGGGGAGACGGTGCGGGCGCCGTCGAGGCCGGTGTGGACCGCGGTGATGCGGTAGGTGCCGGGCTCCGCGAAGCAGAGGCCGTCGCTGCCGTAGCCGAGGTAGGCGGTCTCGTAGACGGCGGGGTTCGCCTCGGTGAGGGTGACGGTCCGCTCGCTCTCCCCGTGTCCGGAGCAGACGCGGGCGACGGGCCGGAAGACCCGGGTGCGGCCGTAGGTGTCGGTGATGACGACGGTGGTGCGCTCGGACGTCGGGCCGATCGCCCCGGCCACGGTCACATCCCCGGTCACCCCGGTGCGGGAGAGACGGAACTCGGCCATGACGGGTTCGCCGTAGCCGAAGACGTGTTTCCCGCCCAGGGAGAGGGCCAGGCCGGGGTCCTCGGGGCCGCCGGGCAGGACCAGCGCCGCTGAGGACTCGGCGGGGTTGATGAGTGCGGCGTTGAAGCCGTACCCGTCCCCGCCGGGTACGACGCCGCGGTAGAAGCCGTGCCGGAGGTGGCGCAGTTCGTCGTCGGTGAAGGAGAGGGCGAAGTCCTGCCAGAAGTGGCCGGCCTCCGCGCGGCTGCCGTTCCGGTAGTACGACGGGTAGTTCATCCAGGACAGGTCGCCGTAGCCGTTTTCCGGGCCCAGCAGGCCGGGCGGGGCGGTCAGATGCTTCTCCCAGGAGTGGACCAGGTTGAAGACATGCCCCAGCTCATGGACGTAGTTGAACAGCTCGAAGGCCTGGCCGATGTTCCTCTGGTCCCGCATGTTGCTGTTGAAGACGGCCATGCCCTGGCGCTGGCTGCCGAAGCCGTCGAACATGAATCCGGCCGCGTCGGGGTTGTCGGAGCTGCGGTTGGTGACGAAGGTCCATACGCGCCACTGCTCCACGTCGCGGTGGAGGCTGAAGTTGGCGGTCATGGCGGCGTGCAGCTCGGCCATGGACCAGGCCAGATCGTCGCCGGAGGTGTTGGCCACCGTGTTGACCTGGCCCGCGTTCCTCAGCTCGATACCGGCCTCGGCATAGACGGAGGCGATGGTCAGCACCCGGTTGCGGTAGCCGCGCGGCCCCTGGTGGCGTGAGGTGTCGTAGCTCTGGAAGGGGGTCTCGCCCGCCAGCGCGTCGGTCTCCAGTTCCACCGACCGCAGCCCCGGCCCCGCGTAGGAGCAGGACAGTTGCAGTGAGGTGGTGGTGCCGGGCCCGAAGAGGGCGAGGTGGGCGGTGCGTGCGGGGCTGTTCACGGCGACCCGGGGAAGCTGGACGACGATCTGGTTCCACGGTGAGCTGTTCGCCCAGGACAGGTTCTGACTGGAGACGACGAAATGGCTGCCGCCCGCGACGACACTCAGGTCGGACGGGGTACGGAAGGAGTCGGTCCAGGTGTCACCGGTGAACAGGTCCCCGCTGATCAGCCCCAGGGACCGCTCGCCCTCCAGATCCACGCGCAGCTCGATCCGCTGGTTGCCCGTGGTGCCCGTCCAGCGGCCGGTGACCGGGCGGTGGGACCCCCGGTAGTGCTCGGGGAGCGCGGCAAGGCCCGCCACACCGAGCCGGTCCAGCGCGCCGGAGGCCAGGACCCCGGTCTTCCAGTTCAGCAGAACGCCCTGGCCGCCCTTGATCAGCAGGCTCTGCCGGGTCCCGTCGGCCGCCGGTTTGTACGGCGCCACATGGTCCAGGCCGGAGCGGAAGTCCTCGGGCAGCGCGGCCCAGCCCGCGCTGCCCGACGCGTCCGGGCCGTCGGTGATCAGCGCCTCGCGCACCACGCCGGTGGACCAGTTCAGGGTGAGGACCCGCCCGCCCTTGAAGAAGTACGTCTGCCGTGTTCCGCCCGCTCCGTCGGGCGCCTGCAACAGGGCGTCGATCTCCGAGCGGTAGCCGGCCGGGAGCGCGGTGCCCCAGTTCGCCAGCGTCGTCCACGGCCCTTCGCTCAGGGTGGTCTTCTGGTCCCAGTCGTACCGGTAATGGTGGTTGCCCGAGAAGAACAGACTCTGCCGCGTCTCCCCCGCCCGGGACAGCAGCACGGCACCGAGGGCGAGCCCCCGCCCCTGGAAGCCGAACAACTCCGGCGCCAGCGCGGTGAGGTAGTCCCCACCGATCCGCTGCTGCTCGCTGACCAGAGCACCCTCCATCCCCTGGGCGAACAGCAGCCGCCACTCACTGCCCGCCGGATGCGGCAGCACCCAGCTGAAACCCGTCGCCTTGTACCGCATGAAGGCCATGACACGTACTCCTCTCGGAGAATGCGAGATCCGGGGGACGGCGCGCCACGCCCCGCGCCCGGAGCGGGGCCCGGGCGGGCTGTCGGGTGGGACGAACGCCGGGCAGGCGAGGGCAGCCACCGCCCGCGCGGGGAGACGGCCGCCGGCCAGCGGGTAAAGAAACGGTCATGCAGAGCCGGGCACAGCAGACCACACCCCGCCTTCACCGGAAATCGAACAGAAAGCCCATTGCTGTCGCACAGAGGCGGAATGGCCAATACCTCCGCTATGAGGGGCGAGTCCGGCTCTCCCCGGGACCCGGCACGCCCCCCGACCCCGTCGCCGCCGGGCACCGCCGCACCCCGCCGCAGGGACCCGTTCCCACCAGCCCTCACCGTGCGGGCCGCCCGGACGGGCACCCTGAGCCCACCGGGGTCCGGGACTCCGCGAGAGGCCATCCGGTCCCCGCCCGCACCAGGCCGCACACCTTCCTCGCCTCCCCTCCGGCTCCGGAACAACGACCGGAACCCGTCCCCGGGACGCGGCAGCCTCCCGGCGGGGCAGCGCGGGGACCGCCGGGGCGGTCCGAAGCACGGCCCCGCCCGAACACCCGGACTCCTCACCGTCCGGCCGGTTCGGTGCCGGCCGGTCCGGTGCCGGCCGGTCCGGCGTCCTCCGCACCCCGCCCCCGGGCGCCCCGGTCCGCGCCGCCGGGGCCGTGCCGGACGATCCGGCGAAGTGGACGGTCGGCGGGAAACGGCCAGCTGGCCCGGCGGCGGTCCCGGCGGCGGTACGCATCCGGACGCGCCGCAGCCACCGAACGCGCGACGGACCGCCCCTGACGGCCGCGCCCGGCCGCGCCCGGCCGCGCCGGTCCGGAGTGCGTGCGCCGGTACGCACCTCCGGGGAACCGTCCGCCCCGGCGCCCCGGGAGGGCCCCGCAGGAGGAGCCACGGCCGTGCGCGGGCCCGGCCAGGAATCCGCTGTGGCCGGTAAGTGCCACTTGCCGATGAATCGCACGGAGCCGGACAGTGACGGAACTCCCGCAGGCTTTGACTCTCGGAGGAGGGGCCGGATGGCCATCAGCGCCGGGCGCAGCTACGTGCTCAGGAACCGCACATCGGGCATCGTTCTCAACGTCGCCGGAAACTCGACGAACACCGGCAACAGGCTGGACACCTGGCGCCTCGACACCGGCCAGTACCGCACGAGCCAGGTGTGGCACATCTTCCCGCTGGACGGCGGCGGCCATCTGATCGCCAACAAGTACAGCGGTCTGGTGGCCACCGTCGTGGACGGCAGTATCGCGCCCTCGGCCAAGCTGGAGCAGAACACCGTGCAGACCGCTCCCACCGCGCTCCAGACCTGGCTGTGACGGGAGGCCCCGGGCGGCGGCCACCACATCGTCAGCCAGCGCACCGGCCTGTACCTGGGCCTCCAGGGCAACGCGACGGGCTCCGGGGCGCAGACCCAGCAGGACTTCTTCCACCGCCCGCCCCAGGCGACGAACGTCTGGGATCTCGAAGTCGAGGACGAGTACCGGCCGGTGCTCGATCTCGCGCCGGTACCCGCCGGCCCGGCCGACATCGGTGACGTGGTCCGGCTGACCGGCTTCGGCCGGCCCGCCCAGCAGCAGACCGCACCCGTCCTGATCGGCCAGGTCGCCCTGCCGTTCCCCCTGATCACCGACTCGGCCCTGCCACGCACCCGGCAGGGCATCGACAGCCCGTACTACCTGCTGAAACGGCACGGCTCCTGGAAGCTTGCGCACTACTGGGACCACAACGGCGCCACCCAGCAGACCAGGTCGCAGCAGATCACCGTCGGCCTCATCACCCCCAACGCGCCCGCGGTGCAGACCGCCACCGGAATCTCCGTCACCGCCGACGCGTCCTTCGTGTACACGGGATTCACCGCCTCCCTCGGCACCACGATCAGCCGGGGCCTGAAGGTCACCACCGGCTCCGGCTCCGGCGCCACGCCGGAGAGCAGCCGCACGCAGACCGTCAACCGTGTCCACCCCCAGGGCGGCCGGGTCGCCGATGCGCTCTGGCAGAAGGAGGACAAGTACACCCTGACCAGGCTCGACGGAACGGTGGTCGTCGAGTGGACCACCCGTGACCCGAACACCTTCCTCTCCGACGCCTGGTCGGGCTGACCGGCGGCCCCGCCCGCCCCCGCCCGCTTCGGTCGCGGGCGAGTGCCGGCGGGGCCGGTGCGGACCGGCCCGCGAGGGCGGCGACACCGCCCGGCCGGAGAGACGGTCCGCCCGCCCGGTCCGGCGTGGCGTCCCCCGGTACGGCGGTCCCGCTCGGTTTCATGGTCCCGGCGACTGGCTGTCCGGCGGAAGGGCTGATGCGGTGAGCGGAGTTCCGGCGCGGGGTGCGATCGATGTCCCGGCGAACCCGTCGCGCCGACGACTGCTGGCCGCGGGAGTGACGGCGCCGGTGCCGGCCTGGGCCGCTCCCGGAGCGGCGGCCGCGCAGGCGCCGCCCCGGGAGCTGCCGGTGCCGACGGCGGAGGCGGACTGGAGCGGGGTGGCCGGCGTCCTGGGCCGGACAGGGACGATGCTGGACGGACTGGTCTACCGCGTGCGCTTCGCCCGCCAGGACCTGCCGGTGACCACCTACGGCGTCGGACTGTTCCCCGGCTCCTACACGGCGTTCACCCGCTACGGCGACGGCCGGACTCTGCTGATGGGCAGCCTGGCCGTCACCGAGCCCGAGGCGCAGCCCGCCACCGACGCGCTCCTCACGGGCGGCCTGGAACTCACCGCCGTCCACAAACACCTGCTCGCCCACGAACCGGCCATGTGGTGGATTCACTTCCACGGACACGCCGGGGACCCCCTCGCTCTCGCCCGCGGCGCGAAGGCCGCTCTGGCCGTCACGACCACGCCCTCCACCCCGCCGGTCGCCTCGCGGCCCGTGCTGGACCTGGACGTCGCCGCCATCGAGGAGACACTGAGCGCGAGAGGTGTCAACGACAGCGGAATCCTCCGGTTCACCTTCAACCGCCGCGAGACGGTCACCGACCACGGACGTGTCCTGCCCCCGGCCACGGGCATGACCACACTCCTCAGCTTCCAGCCGACCGGCGCCCGCCGGGCGGCGGTCCACGGCGACTTCGCCATGACGGCCGGGGAGGTACGCCATGTGCTGACAGCCCCGCGGCGCGGCGGGATCAGCATCGTCGAGCTGCACAACCACGGCCTCACCGAGGAACCCCGGCTGTTCTTCGCCCACTTCTGGGCGGCCGGGGACGGCGCGGCGCTGGCCCGCGCGCTGCGCACGGCGCTCGACGCCACCAACACCACCCCGGCCGGCTGACCGGCGGAACCCGGCGGGGAGCCGGATACCCGGTCAGCGCGCGGCGCTCCCCCCGGGCCGGGATGCTCCGGGCCCGCGTGCGCGGCAGTCGGGGGCGGATGCGCGGGCGCGGTGCGGGTCCGGCTCTTCGGAGGGTGCTCCCCTCGGCGGACCCGGACGGGAACCCGGTGTTCCCGGCGCCCCGCCGAGCCCCACGCCCCCCGGCGGTCCCGGTGCCGGTGCCGTGTGTACGGACAGGCGAGCGGTCGCCGGTCAGTCGGCCGCCACGGCCTGGCGGTCCTTCAGCGCGCGCGACTTCGCGTTCTCGATGTGCTCCCGCATCCGGTCGGCGGCGCCCTCGGCGTCCCCGGCGGCCAGCGCGTCGTAGACGGCCGTGTGGTCGCGCGCGGGTGACTCCGCGTCGGACGAGCCGAGTTCGGTGAAGAGACGGAACCGCTGCACATGGCCGCCGAGCGAGCGGTACGCCGACTCCAGGAAGGGGTTGGCCGACTGCCTGGCGATCAGGAAGTGGAAGCGCTCGTCGGCCGACAGACAGGCGCGGACCGATGTCGAGCCGCCGCCCCCGGTCGCGCAGCGCCGCAGTTCCTCGATGCTGTCGGCCACCTCCTGGAGGAACTCGGGGGTGGTCCGGCGGCCCGCCTCGTAGGCGAGCGTCGGCTCCAGCACCAGGCGCGCGTCCATCAGTTTGATCAGCTCGGTCTCGCTGAAGAGCGGGGCCACGCGGTAGCCCTTGAGCGCCTCGCGGCGCACCAGACCCGTGTGTTCGAGCCGGGCGAGCGCCTCGCGCAGCGGGGTCTGGCTGACGTTCAACTCGCGGGAGAGCGCGCCGATGTTGAGCGGCCGGCCCGGCGACCACAGTCCGTCCATGAACTGCCCGAGCAGCACTTCGTACATCTGGTCGGCCAGGGGTTGCCGGCCGGACGGGCGCGTCGTCATGCGAGTTCTCCTTTGTCGCCCGATGGTAACGCGGCCTCTCCGCCCTGATCGACTCGCTCCTCTACCGCTATAGTGTTTCGCATAATCCTATACTATAGTCCGGATCTCTTCACTGAACGTGCCCAGAACACAGAGGACCCCTGATGACACAGCCGCCGAACGAACACGCGCTCCGTGTACTCGTGACAACGCCCTATCTCGAACCCGGCGGCGCGGTCGACCGGACGCTCCGGGAAGCAGGTCTGGAGACCGTCTTCGCCCGGCGCGCCGACCGGGAGGCCACCGGGCAGGCGCTGACGGAGTGCGTCAGGGATGTGGCGGGCATCATCGCCGGCACCGACGCCTTCACCGCCGAGGTCATCGAGGCGGCGCCCGGACTGAAGGTCTTCGGCCGCTGCGGCGTCGGCTACGACAACATCGACGTCGCGGCCGCGACCCGCCGGGGCGTCGCCGTCACCATCACCCCCGGGTCCAACCGGATATCCGTCGCCGAGCACGTTCTCGCGCTGATGCTGAACTGTGCCCGGCGCATCCCGCAGAACCTCGCCGCCGTACGCGACGGCGGCTGGACGCAGGAGAGCGGACGGGAACTGCACGGCACAACGCTCGGCGTCGTCGGCCTCGGCTCCATCGGCAAGACCGTCGCCCGCGCGGCGCTCGCCCTCGGCATGCGGGTCGTCGCGCACGACCCCCGGCTGGACGAGGACTTCCTGACCGAGACCGGCGTCAAGGCGCGACCCCTCGACGGCGTGCTGGCGGCGGCGGACTTCCTCACCCTGCACCTCTCCCTCGACGACACCACCCGGCATCTCATCGACGCCACCGCGCTCCGCCGGATGAAGCCCGGCGCGTATCTGATCAATACCGCCCGGGGCGGTGTCGTGGACGAGGAAGCGCTCGCCGACGCGATCGAGGCCGGCCGGCTGGCGGGCGCCGCCCTGGACGTGGTCGAGCACGAGCCGCTGCGGTCCGGCAGCAGGCTCCGCGCGCTCGACAGCGTCCTGGTCACCGCGCACATCGGCGCGGCCACGGTCGAGGCCCGCGCCAGGTCCGGTGACATGGCCGCCCGGCAGGTGATCGACCTGCTCACCGGACGCACCCCGGACCACCTGGTCAACCCCGAGTACGCGCACACCGCGCACACCGCCGGAGCCCGCTGATGCGGGCGCCGAACGGGCTGCGCTTCGACGCCAATCTGAAGTGGCTCTTCACCGAGGTCCCCTTCGAGGAACGGTTCGACGCCGCGGCCGCCGCCGGCTTCACCGGCGTCGAGTACGCCGACCCCTACCCGTACCCGGCCGCCCGGCTGCGCCGCCGGCTCACCGACGCCGGGCTCCACCAGGTGCTCATCAACGCCCCGATGGGCGAGCCCGGCACCCCGGAGCAGGCGGGCGTGGCCTGTCTGCCCGGCCACACGGACCGGTTCCGCGCCGATCTGGAGCGCGGCCTCGGCTACGCGGTCGAACTGGGCAGCGACTTCCTGCATGTGCTGGGCGGGACACGGCCGGCCGGCGTCGACCACGACCGCGCCTTCGCCGTCCTCGTCGCCAACCTCGCCTGGGCCGCCGAACGGGCCCGGGGCACCGGAGTACGCCTGGTGCTGGAGGCGCAGAACGCCCGGGACGCACCCGGCTTCCTCCTGGACACCCAGGCACGGGCCGCGGCGGTCGTGGAGGCCCTCGGCCCGGACGGTCCCGGGCTGCTCCTCGACGTCTACCACCTCCAGGTCCAGGAGGGAGACCTCGTCTCCACTCTCCGCGCGCTGCTGCCCCGGACCGGCCACATCCAGATCGCCGACCCACCGGACCGGACCGAGCCGGGCAGCGGTGAGATCTTCTGGCCACGGATCTTCGACACGCTGCTGGACGCCTCCTACCCGGGCTGGATCGGCTGCGAGTACCGCCCGGCGAACGGCACGGCACGCGGGCTCTCCTGGGTCGCCGAACTGGCCGGAACAGCGATGACCGCACGGACGGTGACCCCATGAGCGGCGGAGCCGGCGACCGGACCCGGGACCGCGACCGGACCCGGGACCGCGACCGGACCCGGGACCGCGACCGGGACCGGGCACCGAGGATCGCGCTGATCAGCGCCACCCCCACCGCCGTCGGCCCGGCGGTCGCGGGACTGGCCGAGGAGTTCCCGGCGGCCGAACCCTGGAACCTGCTGGACGACCGGCTGCTCACCGACGCGCCGGACCACGGCCCGCTGCCGCCCCGCCTCGTGGACCGGATGCACCGGCTGATCGGCCACGCCCTGGCCGGAGGGGCCGACGGAGTGCTGCTGACGTGTTCGCTGTACGGCACGGCTGTGAGCGGGATCGAGACGCCGGTCCCGCTGCTGGCCCCCGACACGGCCGCCTTCGCGCGGGCGCTGGAGCTCTCCCAGGGGGGCGGCTCGGTGCTGGTCCTCGCCTCCTTCGAGGCCGCCCTGCGCGACGCGGAGTCCCGCTTCTCCGCCGCGGTCGCGGCGGCCGGCTCGGCGGCCGAACCGGTCGGTGTGGTCGCGCCCGGCGCCTTCGAGGCGGCCCGGCGGGAAGACCCGGCCGCACTGTTCGACGCACTGCGGAACGCGTGCGCTCCGCACAGCGCCGGCGCCGGCGTGGTCCTGCTCGCGCAGTACTCACTGGCGCCCGCCGCCGCGCGGCTGTCCACCGCGCTGGGCCTGCCCGTCGTCTCCGGCCCCCGGGCCGCCGCCGCGGCCCTGCGCTCCGCACTCACCGGGAGGCCCGTATGAGCGAGAACCCGGACAGCCACCCGCTGACGGACCCGGCCGGCGACCGCGCCGCACCACTCGGCGTCATCGCCGACGACTTCACCGGCGCGACGGACGTCGCCGTCGCACTGCGCCGCGCAGGACTGCGGACGCTGCTCTTCTTCGGAGTCCCGGACGGCACGGGCGGACAGGGACAGGGCCACGGAGGCCCCGGGGGCCGGCTGCCGGAACACGAGGCGCTGGTCGTCGCGTTGAAGAGCAGGATGACACCCGCGGCCGCCGCGGTCGCCTCGTCCACGGCCGCCCTGGAGTGGCTGCGCGGACAGGGCGCGGGACAGATCTACTTCAAGTTCTGCTCCACCTTCGACTCCACCCCGCGCGGCAACATCGGCCCGGTCCTGGACCGGCTGGCCGAGGCGACGGGCGCCGGTCCCGTGCTGGTGACACCGAGTTCACCGGAGCATCTGCGGACCCAGTACCACGGCTGTCTGTTCGTGGACGGCGTCCTGCTCGCCGAATCGCCGATGCGTGACCATCCGGTGACCCCCATGACGGACTCGTATCTGCCCCGGCTGCTGCGCGCGCAGACACGCGAGCGAGTGGACCTGATCGGGCTCCGCACCGTACGGGAGGGACCGGCCGCGGTCCGCGCGGCGCGGGAACGCGCCGGAGCGCGGGGCGCGCGCTACATCCTCGCCGACGGCATCGACGAGAGCGATCTGCGCACTCTCGGCAGGGCCGCCCTGGGCACACCGCTCGTCGCGGGCGCCGCCGGACTGGCCGCCGGCCTCGCGCACGCGTACGCCGAGGAACGCGCCGCCCGCCCGCCGGGCGCCGAGCGGTCCGCCGCCGGTGACGCCCGGGAGGCCGGGGCCGTCCCGAGGACCCCGGAGGGCCCGGCGGCGGTGCTCGCCGGAAGCTGCTCCCGCCGCACCCTGGAACAGCTCTCCGTGCTCATCGACGCGGGCCGGCCCCGCTACTACCTGGACGCGGTGGCCACCCCCGATCCCCTGGCGCTCGCCGATGCGGCGCTCGCCTGGTACGACGCCCTGCCCCCGGGCGGCGGCGCACCCGTGCTCCACTCCTCGGTCGCCCCCGGGAAGCTGCGCGAGGTACAGCGCGAGCTGGGCGTGGAGCGGTCGGCCGCCGTGCTGGAGCACGCGACCGGGCTGATCGCCGCCGGACTGGCCGGGCGCGGGGTGCGCCGGCTGGTCGCCGCCGGGGGAGAGACCTCGGGGGCGGTGGTCGCGGCACTCGGGGTGACCGGCGCGCACGTCGGCACCGAGGCCGCGCGCGGCGTGCCGTGGATTCATCCGCTGGGCGGCCGTCCGCCGGCGCTGCTGCTGAAGTCCGGCAACTTCGGCGACCCCGGCCTGCTCCTCGACGCCTCGGCGGACCCCGCGTGAGCGCGCGCCGCGACGAACCGGACCGGCGCCGGCTCATCGCCCTCGCGCGGGCCGTCGCCGCCCGTTCGCTGACCCACGGAAGCACGGGCAATGTCTCGGTCCGCGCCGGCGGACACATCCTGGTGACCCCCACCGGGTCGACTCTGGCCACCGTACGCGCCGGGGACCTGTCGGTCATCGACTCCGACGGCGCCCATGTCTCCGGCCCGGGGCCGTCCAAGGAGGCGTTCCTGCACGCCGCGGTGTTCCGCGCCCGGCCGCACGCCGGAGCCGTGGTGCACACCCACTCCACCCACGCGGCGGCCGTCTCGTGCCTGGCCGGTGTCGACCGCCGCGACGTCCTGCCGCCGCTGACCGCCTACTACGCGATGCGCGTCGGCGGCCTCCCGATGCTGCCGTACTTCGCCCCGGGCGACAGCCGGGCCGCCGCCGCCGTCGAAGCGGTCGCCCGCGACCATGCCGCGCTCCTGCTGAGCAACCACGGTCCGGTCGCCGCCGCCGCCGATCCCGACGGCGCGCTGGCGGCGGCCGAGGAGATCGAGGAGACGGCCAAGCTCTTCCTGCTGCTCCGCGGCGCCCCCACCCGTCCCCTGACAGAGGCCCAGCGCGCGGCCCTGCGCCCGGCCTCCCCCTGACCCACCCCCCTGAAATCTCCTGAGGGAGCTGCGGGGCGCCCCGGCGGAATCCCTGCCGGAACGCCCGCCTCCCCACCCTGGTGAAAGGACGAAGATGTCCACGGACATACCGAGCACGGTGTCGCTCTTCAGCGCGCTGGCGGTGAAGAAGGCCCTCGACGACGTCATTCTCGCGGCGTTCACCGAGCGGACCGGGACCGCCGTCGACGGCGTCTACGACCCGACGAACGTGCTGTTGCGGAGAATCGAGGCGGGTGACCGGCCGGAGGTCATGGTCGCGGTGACCGGCTCCTTCCCGGCGCTCTGTACGGCGGGGGTGATCGACCCGGCCTCGGTGCGGAGCGTCGCCCGGGTCGGGATCGGCCTGGCCGTGCCGCCCGGCGCGGAGCCGCCCGCGCTCGACACCGTCGACGCGCTGGTCACGGCGCTGCGCTCGGCCCGTTCGGTCGCCTACTCGCGGACCGGCGCCAGCGGCGTCCACTTCGCCGGGCTGCTGGAGCGGCTCGGCATAGCGGAGGAGGTCAACCGGCGGGCCACGATCGTGGAGAAGGGCTTCACCGCGCTGGCCGTGGTGGACGGCCGGGCCGATCTGGCCGTCCAGCAGATGAGCGAGCTGCTCTTCGTGCCCGAGGCCGAGGTGGCGGGGCCGCTGCCGGACGGCGCCCAGCACTTCACCGAACTCTCCGCCGCGCTGGGCGCCGCGGCCACCGGCCGGGCCGAGGCCCGCGCCCTGCACACCTTCCTCACCGGGAAGGAGGCCGGAGATGCGTACCGGAACGCGGGACTCGAAGTGCTGCCGCTGGACTGAACCGCGCCCCGCCCACGGAGCGTCCTCCCCCGAGCCCCTCGTCCGCCGGGAGAGATGCCGATGAACGCGATATTCGCGCTGGTCGCCTTCATCGGGGCCATCATCGTGTGGAATGTCTGGGCCAAACGCAACATCGGCGAGGCGATGGTCGTCGGCTTCCTCGTCAGCGCGGCCTTCGCCGGCACGGACGCGCCCCGCGTCGCCTGGGAGAGCCTCGTCGAGGGGTTGCAGTCGGAGATCACCTTCGCCGCACTCGCCTTTGTCTTCGTCAGCGAGCTGCTGACGAGAACGGGGCTCGTGCAGCGGATGATCGACATCCTCAGCTCCCTGCTCGGCCGCCGCGAGGGCGGCTCCGCCTACGCGGCGACGGTCTCGGCCGGTCTCTTCGGCGCCGTCGCGCACAACGGCGCGGCGATCGTGGCGACCATCGGGTCCATCACCATCCCGTGGATGAAGCGCTCCAGGGCGAGCGGCGAGACCGCGGCGCTGATCCTCTCCGGCAACGCGGGCGTCGGCGCCACCTTCCCGTTCAGCGGCGCCTTCTTCATCCTGCTCGCGGCCCCCACCGTCACGCCGGTCCTCCAGGCGCGGGACGTGGTCGGCACGATCTTCGTCGTGGGCGCCTGGATGGTCGCGATGCGGCTGGTCATCGCCTATGTCATCGTCAAACGGCGAGGCGTGGGCGCGATGGCGCCGGAGGACATCCATCCGCTGCGCCGGTCCTTCGCGGCCGGCTGGACCTCGCTGCTGGTGCTGGCCGCGATCGCGGTGCCCATCGTGCTGACGGCTTCGCCGACCAGCGATCTCATCGGCGACCGGCTGGGCGGGCTGGACGTCTCCGACGCCGTGCCGCTGCTGGTCTGGCTGCCGGTGGTGATGCTGCTCGCCGGACTGCTGGTGGAGCGGCGGGCGCTGCCGCGCGGCGGCGGGGAGTGGTGGACGCTGCTGTCGGAGATCAGCCCCAAGCTCGGGCTGATCGGCGTCACGATGGTCTCGGCCTTCGCCGCCTCCAACGTGCTGAGCACGCTGGGGATCGGCGAGCAGCTCGCCCCGTATCTGCGCGGTCTGGAAGGGGTGCCGCAGGTTGTCGCGGCGCTCGTCGTCGGACTGGTCGTGGTGATCGTCGCGGGCCCGCTGAACACGACCTCCACGCTCGCGGCCGTCGGGCCGGTGGCCTTCGCCGCGCTGACGGCGGCCGATGTGCCGCCGTACATCGCCTTCGCCGCCGTCATCGTGTGGGCCTCCTCCGAGGGCTGCTCGCCGCCGGGCGCCGCACCGCTGTACGTGGCCGCCGGCATCGCCTCCATCAACCCGGTGCGCATCTTCGTTCCGGTGACGCTCTACTACCTCGTGCCCTCCTATCTCATGGGCGTGCTGATGGTGCTGGGAGCGGTATGGATTCCCGGATAGGAGTACGAAGATGTACACGATCTGCCTGAATGTCTCCCGCGTCCTCGTCGCGCTCTTCCTGATCGTCGGGTTCGTGGTGGTGGTGGGCCAGACGGTGGCCATCGCCGTCGGCTCCGCCGGTTTGATGACCCGCTTCGGGACCGATGTCACCGACGTGGCCTGTGTCCTGGCCGGTCTGGCCGGAGTCTTCGCCTTTCTGCTGCTCTACACGGCGGAGGGGAAGGAGAAGGCGGGTGAGTGGGAGGAGTGAGGCGTGGGGCCGGCACTGTCCGGCCGCTTCTCCGGAGCGGCCGGACGGGCGCCGGCCCCTGCCGGGCCGGGCGGAGGTTCGGAGCCGGGCGGAGGTCCGGTGGGTCGGCCCGAGGGGCCCGTGCCTCCCGCCGCGGGCGGGCCGGGTGGCCGGATTGGCGTTCTGGGCAGCGGTGGGCGGGGGTCCTTATCGTGTGGCGCACATGTCCTGAGCCCGGCCCTGGGCGAGGACCGGTGACGGTCCCGTCCCCGTGAGGGACCGCGGACGAAGCAGGGGGAGCACATGGCACACTTCCGTGACCTCGACGAGTCGCACCAGGCCCCGGACGGCGAGCTGTACATCGCTCTCGCGTCCCATCCCGCGCTGGTGTGGGACATGCCGCGGGCGTCCACGGCGCCGGGCACCGCCCCGATCATCCACACCCGCAACAACGGCGCCCACCAGCGGTGGCGCTTCGAAGTCGACCACGACAGCGGCAAGTACACCTTCTTCTTCATCGTCAACGTCCGCAGCGGCCTGGCGCTGACCGTCCAGCCGGACCGCACGATCACCCAGCAGCCGAAGGCGGCATACGAGCTGGGAGGCCGCCGGCAGCTGTGGGCCATGGGCTATCCCGGTTTCGCCGGCAGCACCTTCGACCCGGCCAAGCCCTCCCAGCCGCACCCCACCGGTTCCCAGGGCACCCGTCTGCGCATCCTCGAACACGAACCCGTCGACGTGGCCCCCGTCTCCGGCACCCTGATCGCCCTCCTCACCAGGTGGGACGTCTTCGAAACCGGCTGGACCTTCATCGCCGCGCCCTGACTCTCCCGCCGTCTCCTTGGGAAGCCCGGGAAGCCCGGGAGGCGTGTCGTCGGCCCCGTGCGGTTCCGCGTTCCGCGCCGGTATCCGCGCATGGCTGTGCCCGGGGAGGGTGGTCCCTGCCCCGGGCACGGTGGTGAGGGTCAGACGAGTGCCAGGCTGATCTGGTCCTTGAACACCACCCAGTGCTGGCCGGGGTCATTGGTGTCACACGGCTGGCTGGAGACGTCCGGAGTGCCCCAGGCGTTGGCGAGACAGTAGGCGGAGGCGTAGTTGAGCGAGATCTGCTGCCCCTCCACGTCCCAGTACTGGCCCTCGTCGGTGGGGTCGCACGGCTTGGTGGAGATGTCCGGGGTGCCCCAGGCGTTGGCCAGGCAGTAGCCGGGCGCGTCGGTGAGGGAGATCTGGTTGCCCGAGACGGTCCAGCGCTGGCCGGGGTCGCTGGTGTCGCACGGCTGACTGGAGATGTCGGGGGTGCCCCAGGCGTTGGCCAGGCAGTACTGGCCGGGGGCCTGCTGGGCGGTGGGCGCCGCCCCGGACTCAGCGGCCGACAGGAGGGAAGCCATCGCCGCCACGGATACCAGGGCGAGGGACTTGCGGAGGGTGATTCCCATGCGCGGACTCCATTCTCGGCCCAGGTCGGGCGTGTTTCACGCGCGGCCTGGAAGGGAGGGTGCTCGGCTCGGATGCGAGCGCACGGAGATTGATATCAGTGGTATCGAGCCAGCCGATCACTGCGCGCAACGTATTCACCCAAACGCGTTATTCATGGGATGATCCGATAGATTCCGGATGGTGTGCTGGGGCCTCACGTGCCGAGTCGCGCCGAGTGCGCCACCGGCCCCGCACCGGCCCGGGCGCCGGGAGTTCCCGCGCGAGAGGGCGGCCCCGCTGCCCTCGGGGACACGGCAGAACCCGGGCCCCCGCCGAAGCGTGGGGCCCGGGCCTGCCCGTGGATCTTCCGGTGTCCCGGACCGCGCGGGTCGCGGGGGAGCGGGGTCAGATCGTCCGGCTCGGATCGGCGGGTCGGATCATCGGGGTCAGACCGTCGGGGTGGGGCAGGACGCCTCGACGATCCTGCCGTTGTTCTGGAACGCCTCGCCGTTGTGCACGGTCAGGCACTTCCCGGTCCACGCGTTGGCGAAGGCGAAGCCGTTCGCATTGCCGTTGCCCACCTTCACGGGATGGATGCTCCAGAGCTGATTCCCGACCCCCCAGGAGTTCCCGCACGGCCACCACCACAGCTGCGTACCGCTCGGCGGATGGCTGCCGCCGTTGTTGGGGGCGGTGAGGCAGTTGCCGGTGTTCGTCCTGATCCAGAAGTGGTTCCTGCTGTCGAACCCGGTCGGGAGGGACGCCTCCCACTGCTGACTGTTGGGCGCCGGGTTCGCGCACCCGCGCTGAGTGACCAGACCGCCCGTGGTGCCCGACTCGGCGCCGCGCACCATGCAGCGGTTCCGGTACCGGGAGTTCTCGTACTGCTTCATGCTGTTGAGAATCCAGATGCCTTCATGGGCGTAGATGAAGTTCTTGCGGTTGAGGTCCTTGGCCACCGAAATCGGGGTCACGCCGGAGCCGTCGCTCTTGTGGTAATGGTCCACCGCGATGGCGTTCGGCACACGCCCCGTGGATGCGCAGTCCTTCTCGACGCGCTGGACCAGCTTCCTGCCGTTGAACGGCCCGTCGATGAACCAGTCATCTGAATTGAATTGGTTCAGGATGAACAGCGGCGTCAGATTCCCACTGACCTTCGGGGTGTTCATCGGCTGGCTCTCGGCACGGTTCCGGCAGCCATAGGGGGTGGCCATGAGTCCATATCCGTACTGGGTCTCGACCGCGTGACCCCATGTGTACAGCAGGGAGCCCTTGACGTTCTTGCTGTCGTTGGGGTTGGGGTCGACCGAGACATTCTTCGCCTCCTTGTCCCGGAAAATCACCAGCCGTTGACCCGCGTCGACCATCTGCCGCAGGGTCGGCCAGTTGTTCTGGTAAATATTGAAGGAGGCCGGATCGAAGAGCAGCTTGGGGGCGCTCCTGTCCCACAGGAGGTTGGTGATCTCCGTCCTGAGTCTCTCCTCCGAGACGGAGTTCTCCAGGAAGATCGTGACGACCTCCTCCCGGTTCTGCTTCAGCCAGTCCACGATGGTGCGCAGCTCATTGCGGAGCAGATCGGCGCAGTCGTGCGCGTGACAGAGCTGGATCTCGCCGCTCCGGTCGTATGTGTCGAGCATGAACCCCCGCACGCCATCGACCAGTTGGGCGTTGATGCTGCGGCCCTGGTTCCGCGCGCGGGGCGTGATTCTGCTGTCGTACGCGTAGGAATTGTGGGTGGTCACGAACGACCACTGGTCGTAGCGCGCGTTCCCGTACTTCGCGGAGGGCGTCGCGACGGCTGTGCCGGGGGCGATCAGCACGGAGGCGAGCAGGAACAAAGGGAGCAGGAGCAGAGCCATTCCGCCGGAATATCGGGATCGTTTCATGGCTGTACCGCCTTTCGGATGGTGAAGGGATGGTGGTGGGTGGGGAAGGGCCCGCCTCGGGCTGAACGCGGGAGACGTCCGGTGGGGCTCGCGCCGTCGCGGTCCGGGGTGGTCCGCGAGCGTGCTGGTGCCGCGCCCGGGGAATGCGGCGGAGAGCTGCCACCGGCACGGGAGTTCCTGTTGTTCTCCGTCTCAACTCGTTGCCGTTTCCCTTGAGTTGCCGTCATGGCGTCCCGTCCGGGACGCCACCCTCTCTTTCTCCGGGGGAGGAGAGGGGGTTCGAACCGGGGAGGTTGCCCCTTCACGGGATATCGGCGGGGAACCGGTGGGCCGGCCGCACTCCGGCCCAGGGGATCGGTGGTGGAGTCCCGGTGGGGCATCCGGCCGCACGGGTTTCGGGATTCGGTCTTGCGCGCACGTCAGAACCGGTTCGGTGCTCGCTGCCGGGACGCGGAGTGTCGCGATCGTCCAGCAGCGGACGTTCCGGTGTGACCGCGAACGCGGGGGCGCCTTCGGGGGCGGCCCGCTGTCGGGGCCGCGCGCGCGTCGAAGGACACCCGGGAGACGGTGGGGCCACCCCGCCGGCCGCGGATCTGCGAGGTCGTCCCGGACCGCGAGGCGCCGCGCCGGTCTCTGTGCCGGGCCTCCAGGGCCCGGCACGGAGACCGGTGGGTCAATCCGGCTCGTCCGGGTGGAGAACCGGGCGCCGCGTCAGGCCATCAGGCCGCCGGCACCTGGATGTTCCCCCACGTGTACCCGGCGCCCACCCAACCGCGGAACGGCGGGTTGAACGTTCCGTCCGGCCGGCCGCCGAAGATGTGCACGGCCATCTCGGGGACCGTGGTGAACCCGTACAGAGAGGCGATGTCGTCGATCCCGTCGCCGTTGAGGTCGCCGGTGGTCAGCCTCATGCGGTCGGCGGTGCCCCAGCGGTTGTCCGGGGTGTTCGTCACCTTCCACGCCTGGAAGGGGGCGTGGAAACCGCCGTCCGCCTTCGAGAGGAAGGTGTGCAGACCGACCGCGGAGCCGCCCTCGTAGTCGTACAGGGCCGCGATGTCGGCGCCGCCCTTGCCGTCGAAGTTCCCGCTCACGATGCGTGTGCGTTCCGGCGCTCCCCAATACGAGGCACCGGTGTTGGTCGTTGTCCACGAGCGGAAGGGCGGGTTGAAGGTGCCGTCCGCCTTGGCGGTGAACGTGTGGAGGCCGAGCCCGTCGGCGGAGGAGAGGACCGCGATGTCGTCGCGGCCGTCGGGGTCGAACTTCCCGCTCACGAGCTGCATCTCGCTCGTCCGGGCGAAGCCGCTCGTGTTCTCGTACCCGGTCTTCGGTCCGGAGAAGGTGCCGTCGGAGTGGGCGAGGAAGGTGAAGATCTTCCACCGGTCGCCGTTGCCCGCGTAGGTGTAGAGCGCCGCGATGTCGTCGCGTCCGTCGCCGTTGTAGTCGCCACTGGTGAGGCGCATGCTGGTGAACCAGCCCCAGTCGGAGTTCGCGCTCCAGGACGTGGTGCCCGCGGAGTAGCGGCCGTCGGGCTTGCCGAGGAAGGTCTCCAGGGAGAACGTCGCTTTCCCGGCTTTGACGCCCTCGTCGTTCAGGGTGACGAGGTCGGGCACACCGTCGCCGTTGACGTCACCCCGGGCCGTCCTGTGGGCGGCGCCCGCGGGCGAGCTGATCACCTGGGGGGAGTTCTTGGGGTCGCGGAACGTGTTGTGCCCGGTCGTCCCGAAGGTGAACGGCCTGGCCGAGTACGGGGCCGACGAGGGTGTTTCCCGCGGGTACGTCGCCAGGAACGGAAGGGCCGTCAGCCCGTTCGCCGTCAGGTCGTTCTGCGCGCGCAGCCAGTCCCAGTTCGCCTTGAAGTCGTCGTAGATCCGTGCGTCGGTGATGCGCAGGTGCGTCTCGTCGGCGCTGGTGACGGCGGGGTTGTTGAAGTTGTCGGAGCCGGTGTGCACCACGCGGTGCGGCCCGGCGGCATCCTCCCAGGACAGGAGCGTGTACTTGGAGTGCAGCCCGCCCGAGGCCCCGTTGAGCTGGTTCATCGTGACCGCCCACACCTGGACGTCCCGGTTCGGGTGTGCCGCGTTCGGCTCCAGGGCCAGTGCCTTCTCGGGCGAGCCCGCCACCAGAATCCTGAACGCGCACCGATTGCCGCCGACGGCGCCGTTGTCGATCTTGTCCTTGATGGCGGCGTCGACCTCGGTACGGCCGCCCCACGACGCCATCGCGATGTGGACCTGCGGGCGTGTGGCGCAGTCGAGGGCTCTGATGCTCCTGGCCACCGGGTCGTTCACGACCCCGCCCTGCGTGGCCGACCGGGGGAAGCGCCAGCCGGCGGCCTTGCCCGCGTGTCCGCTGAAGTCGCCGGTCCCGCCGGCGTCGACCTGCGGCCAGATCGCGGCGGTCTCGCCCGCGATCTCCTTCGAGAGCATGGTGTCCCAGGTGTGCTCGTAGCCCTGGTGTATCTGCGCGTCGTTCGAGCTGATGAGCATGTTGTCCGCGAGCCCGGGGGACGTTTTCGACAGGTTGTGCGAGGACTGGACCGCGACGTTCGTCCGGCCGTCGGAGACTTCGCTGAACAGCCAGAACTTGTCGTGGTTGATGTCCTTGGTCTGCATGCAGCCCTTGTTGCAGAGGACCACGCGCGGCCGGTTGTCGGGGCCGTTGCCGAGCGACTGCGCCAGGCGCTGGACCTCCGGGAGTGGGACGGCGCAGTCCAGATTCGGCCCGGACCACCGGCAGCGCTCGCTGAGGACACGTACGTCGGTGCCTCTCGCCTGGGCGGCGATGAGCGCGTCGGCGATCTCCCTGTCCTCCATGATGTACAGGGACACCCGGATGCGGGAGGTCGGGGTGGCCTTGCCGATCAGCTCTTTCAGCTTGTTCTCGATGGTCCGGTCGTAGCCCGCGGTACCCGTGGGAACCGGCTTGTTGAACACCGCCTCCAGGGAGGGGGCCGCGGCAGGGGACGGCGGGTCGGCCGCGGCGGATACCGTGGTCGGCATCGACACGGCGGCGGCGGTTATGACGCTCAGCGCCAGCGAGACAAGTCTGGTGATTCTCAAAGATCCACCTTTGAGTAGACAATCATGGGCCCGCCGGAGTCCGGCGGGCCTGACGAATCCAACCGTCACTTCCTTTCTATCCTTCTGCTTCAGCCGCACCAAGACACGGCGGAGAACACACGGGTCCCGGAGGATCGCCCCATCACCACGTGATGCCCTCCGCGGCGCACCACGACGGACGGCTCGGCGAAGAGCGCGTCCGCGCCGCGGTTCACGGACGGGGTGTGCCTGCCCGGGCAGCTGCCCGGCGTGCCTGCTGACCGCGCCACCCCGCCTGGTTCAGCAGCCACAGCAGAGCCGGGATCACCAGACCCGCGGCGATGAAGGCCCAGGCGCTGTCCCGGTGCCGGCCGGTCTCGTCCACCTGCCACAGGACGAACACATTGATCGCGGCGGCGGCGGGCATATGGGTCAGCAGCACCAGCATCTCGACCGGGTGCAATGGTTCAGGCGACTTCACGCTGAGAACAACAATCATCCCGAGGAACAGGACCCAGACGCCACCTGTCCAGCCGGCGGCGAGATACCAGCCCTTCCCGGGGCCGTCCGCGAGGGTCCCGCCCCTGGCCGTCGGCTCCACGCCCAGATCGAGGACACCCACGACCGCGAGCCCCACACAACAGGACCCCACGAGGCCCACGAGCCAGATCACCCCGAAGACTCTGACGGTGTTCCACGAGAACCGCGCAGATCCGTGCCGTTCCCCCATGGCCTGGCCCCCTCCGATGCGATGGTCGTTCCATCGATTCGGATCAGTCTGGTGTACGGGACTCGGCTCGCGGCATTATCCCGCCGGCAGGCGCGAACCGTCGGGGCGAAACCGTGACACCGGCACCGGTGCCGGAGTGCTCGCGGCGCGGGTCCCCGGCCTGATCGGCCGGGGGCCCGCGCGGGGGTGGGGCGGCGTCAGCTGGGCTGGTCACCGGTGTAGCGGTAGATCTCGCCCGCGGTGTTGATGTGCCACGCCGTGCCGTCGGCGCCGGCGGCGATGTCGGTGGCGGTGCCGGGGATCTTGACCCACGGGTTGCCGCCGGCGGCGTCGTTGTTGGTGTACCGGTAGATGGCGCCGCCGGGGTCGACGCCCCACACATGGGTCCGGGAGCCCACCGCGATGCGCTTGAGGCTGCCGCTGACGCCCTTCCACGCGTTCGAGCTGTCCTGGTCGCCGGTGTACCGGTAGACCTGGTTCCCGGCGTTGACGCCCCAGACGGTGCCGTCGGCGCCCGCGCCGATGTCGCTCAGTGTCCCGGGGATCTTGATCCAGGGGTTGGTGTCGTGGTTGGTGTACCGGTGGACGGCACCGGCGGAGTCCACACCCCACACGTTCGTCCGGGAGCCCGCGTCGACACGGACCAGGCTCCCGCTGATGCCCACCCAGTTCGTCGTGGTCTGGTCGCCCGTGTACCGGTAGATCTGGTTCCCGCTGTTGACGCCCCACACGGTGCCGTCCGACGCGGCGCCGATGTCGCTCAGTGTCCCGGGGATGTTGATCCAGGGGCTGCCGTCGTAGTTGGTGTAGTGATAGACGGCGCTCGCCGCGTTCACCCCCCACACCGTCGTCCTGGACCCCGCCGAGACGGCCGTGAGACTGCCCGCGACCTTCACCCAATCCGCCATGCCGAGAACTCCCCTTCCTCGAACCGGTCAGTGACCGCCATCCTCCGCGATGCCATGGGCCCACAGGCGGATGAACGACTGCCCTGCGGTCGAACAAGCCAGACACGTCAGTGTGTGAACGCCTGCCACCTGCCGGGACGAGGGCAGCAGCAGCCCGGCGGGGAGTATTTCGGCGCAAAGCCCTGTCGCACCTGTGGGGGATCGACACGGGCTCCGGCCCATGCATTCCCGTCCGCACGACCCGCCGGCCACCGGCCGTCCCGCCGAGCCGCTCCCGTACCGCCCAACGCACCGGGACGCCTCGCTCCCGACGGCCACGAAGGCATCACCGGGACCCTGACCGGGATGTCCTTCCGTTCAGGACCCGGGTCGTCTCTCGCGGATCTCGCCGGGCTCGCGAGCCCTGGCGTCGAGACCGCCCAGGATCAGGTCGGTGAACACGGCGGCCGCCTCGCCGTCGGTGGTCCGCTCCCGGTGCAGCTCGGCGGCGATCGCCTCGGCCGCACCCAGCAGGCCGACGCACCGCAGCCGGAGGGCCTGGGGCGCGAGGCCGGAGTACGGCAGCAGCGCGGTGGCCATCAGCTCCGCGTAGCCGTCGGTCAGCTCGTGCTGGACCGCCTCCATGCCCGGGTTGCCCTTCAGCGCGGCGGAAACGGCACTGAGCTCCGGCATGTCGGTGGCGCAGGCGAAATAGGCGGCGCTGATGACGCGGGCGACCTCGCCGGCGCTGGGTGCGGCGTCCCGCAACGCCTGTGTGATCGCGGCCCGGTGGCGTTCGTCGAGTCGCCGGCAGAGCGCGAGCAGCAGGCCGGGGCGAGTGGCGAAGTGGTCGTACGCGATCGGTCTGCTCACCCCGGCCGCCTCCGCGAGGGTCACCAGCGTCAGGGCGTCGGCGCCCTGGCCGCGCACGATCGCCCCGGCGGTGTCGAGCAACTGCTCGCGCCTGGCCTGCCTGGACAGACGGGTCGGTGTGGTGGCCATGGTCCTCCCTTGCGTTCCCGCTCCAATCTAAGCTACAAAACGTAGGTTACAAAATGTAGCTTCATGGATGTGAGGGGGAACCGACCGTGGAACAGCAGGAATCGGTACTGATCCTGGGGGGAACGGGCCAGGCGGGCGCGGGTGCCGCCGCCCTCCTGCGCCAGTGGCACCCGGCACTGCCGCTGACGATCGCGGGCCGTGACATCGGTCGCGCGCGGCGGGTGGCCGACGGACTCGGCGCCGCGACCGCCGCGACCATCGATCTGCGGCGCGCCGATCTCGGCCTCCCGGCCGACCGGGGCCACTCGGCGGTGGTCGCCGCGCTCTGGGACGACCGCCTGCACGGGTTGCGCTACGCGCAGCGCCGCGGGCTGCCGTACCTCAGCGTCTCCAGCGGTCTGGTGGACATCGCGCCGGAGGTCGTCGCGGGCGCCCAGCGGGCACAGGCCGCGCCGATCCTGGTGGCCAGCCACTACTGCGCGGGTACCGTCGTCCTCGCGGCACTGCGCGCGGCCCGGCGGTTCGACCGGATCGACACCATCCGGATCAGTGCCGTGCTGGACGAACAGGACACCGGCGGGCCTGCGGGAACGGCGGATCTGGAGCGGTGGTCCACGGCCACCTCGGCGGGACTCGTGCGCCGGGACGGCGTCTTCACCTGGGTCACCGGCCCCGACGCGGAGGCGGATGTGCGCAGGACCGACGGCATCGATCTGCCCGGCCAGAGCATCGCCATCCTCGATGTGCCGAGTCTCGCCCTGGCGACGGACGCGCCCCATGTCCGCTTCGACCTCGCCATCGGCGAATCCGCCGGCCGGAGCCGCGGGGAACCCGCTTCCTTCGAGGTCCGGATCGACCTCGAAGGAGCGGACCGAGGGGGAGCGCCGATCCGTACGAGCCGCTGCCTGGTCCACCCGGCGGGGCAGCGCCCCCTGACCGCGACCGGCATCGCCCTCGGTGTCGAGCGATTGCTCGGGCTGCGCGGCGAAGCCGTCCCGCCCGGCATCCACACCCCCGAGGCACTGATCGACCCGGCCTACGCGGTCGAGCGGATGACGGAGACCGGCGCCGCCTTCACCGGCTGTCACGGAGACGGCCGTTCCCACCCACTCACCGACGGTTCCGGTGGTTCCGCGGATGCGGTTCCGGGGCTCCGGACCTGACAGCGGAGGGGGAGACCGGGAGCGCCGCTCCGGGCGCCCCGCCGGACAACCGCCCTGGGACCTCTTCCCCGGGGAGACGCCGGCCCCGGCCGGCGTCCGCGAGGACCGCCTGGGCGCCATCCGGCAGCCGTCCCCCTCCGCCGGCGCGGGGGCGGCGCTGCCCCTCCGCGGCCCGCCCGGGGTGGTTTCGGGCCGTTCTCCTCCGGCCGTGGCGGCGGGGTTGAGCCAGTGCCGGACGACGGGGTGCGCGGAGTCCGGGTGCGCCGGAGGGCCGGGCGGCGCGGCGTTCTCCGAAGTGGGCCGGGGTTGTTCCGGCTGCTGATGCCGCGTGCGGGGGAGTGGTGCGCCTCGGTGCTGTGCCGGGCGCCGGTGCCGGAATGGGTTCCGGTCACCGACCGGGGGCGGATCTCTCTCCGTGTGGTGGGGGTATGCGCCATTCCGCCTTCTCGCGGGATTTTTGGCTGTCTGTTCGATTTTCGGTGAGAGTCGGGGTGTGGTCGACTGTGCCGCAATCGACATGACCGCTCCTTCACCCGCCTGCCCGGGACGCGTTCGCTCTGCCCTGCCCCGGCCGGCGGTTGCTCTCTCCTGCCCAGCCCCCTGCTCCACCCGTTTCCCCCACCCGCGTTCCCCCGCGCACGAGGTGGGGCCGCTCCGAGGACGGATGGCCCATGACCACGGCTGACCCGAGTCTGCAGAAGGCCTACAACGACCGCCGCTACACCCACACCACGATGGTGCGCCACCAGGGAACGGCCCTCGCCTTCGCCCTGGACGAGCAGCGCCGCATCGTCTACACGGTGCTCGACCTCTCCGTCCACGACGACGCCAAGGGGGAACTCGACGCCGCTTACTGGTCCGAGAACCCGGTCGAGCTGCCCTTCCCGCGCGAGATCGTCAAAGTGGGCTACGCGGTGGCGGGCGCGACCGCCCTGCCCGTGGTCAAACGGGGCGGGCGGAGCGAGGCGGGCGCGGACGAACTGCTCGCCGACGACGAGACCGACCCCTTTCTCTCCTCGACCGCCCGGCTGACCGCGCCCGCCGTGCCGTTCCAGGTCCTGTCGGACGGCACCCATGTGGTGGTGCTCCGGCAGGCGGTCGACGGCGGACACGCGGACGCCGTCCACCTCCTCACCGGGGGCGGCAGCTCCGGCAGCGCCTCCCGTACCGACTATGTGAAGGACACCGCCGGGACCAAGGTGCCGGTGGCCGCAGCTACGCTGCTCTGCGACCGCTTCCTCCTCGTCGGCGGCGCCCTCAAACCGGTCAGCGAGGTCCGCTTCCGGCGCAGCCGTCACAAGACCAGTCCGGATTCGGTCAAGGACAGCCTCGGCGCCACCGACATGGACGGCAGGCCGTTCCTCGAACCCACCCAGGAGCTGGCGTTCATCCGGAACCTGACCGGGGGCCGCTTCACCGCCGTCCTCACCCCGACCGCCGTACAGGGCCGGCAGCGATGGCAGTTCTTCGCCCACAACTCCACCACCAAACGGATCGACTCGTTCAGTGTGGAGCAGGGCACCGAGGGCCTGTTCAACACCCAGGGCACCCGCTACTGGACCAGCCCCGACCCCCAGTACCGGACATCGGTCTACGAACGGGCCCCGGGCTTCTGCCCCTTCACCGGCCGGCCGCTGGTCCCCGTCCTGCCGGAGGCCCTGCACGCGGAGAGCGCGGTCAGCTTCCCCGATGCCACCGGCAACAACTGGATCGACTGCGGCCGGCCCGCCCTGGGCCTCGGCTCGGGCCCGTACACCATCGAGGCGTGGGTCAAGCCGGGCAGCCGCAGCGGCTCGGTGGTGTCCCAGGCGGACTACTCGTTCCAGAGCGGCTTCCGGCTGAAGGTCTACACCGATCAGACCGGCCCGTACGCCAATCCCACCGACGACCGCCACCTGGAACTCACCCACCCCAACGGCAGTGTGTGGGTCTACAACGTCCTGAAGACCGGGGTGTACGCCCATATCGCGGCCTCCTACGACGGAACCACCGCCTCCCTGTACGTCAACGGGTCACTGGTGAAACAGGGCACCCTGCCCAGGACATCGAGCAGCACCGCGAGCCTCTGCATCAACGCCGCATCCGCCGTCGGCGGCACCTACTCCGGCGTCATCGACGAGGTACGGATCTGGAACCGGGCCCGGACCCAGAGCGAGCTGGCGGAGGAGCTGTCCTACCGGCTGATCGGCAACGAACCGGGGCTGGTGGCCTACTACCGTCTCGACGAGGCGACCGGCAGCACGGCGTACGACCAGAGCGACACCGGCGCCCACGGCACCCTCACCGGAAGCTGCTCCTGGGTCGCCTCCGAGGCGCCCATCGGGGACCACCCCGGGGTGCGCCGGGACAGCTTCACCCTGAGCGGGCGCGATGTCGTCACCGGACTGACCGCCACCGTCTACTACCAGCAGGAGAACCTGGCCTCCGGCCACAGCGGCACCGTCCAGCCCGCCAAGCGGCAGGCCCGCGTACTCCTGGCCTGCGGCACCCGGCCCACGGGCACCGCCACGGGCGACCCCGCCGCCGCCACCGTCGACTTCGGCGTCGGCCTGGACGGACGGCTCTCCCAGATCCCCGATGTGGTCACCCTCACCGCCCTCCCCCAACCGCCGCCGTCCTCCACCACCGCCGACACCCTCAACCAGCGCATCACCACCCTCCAGAACGAGACCGCCCAGCTGGGCACCGACATCACCGGACTGCGGAACCAGCGGAGCGCCCTCGGGCCCGACCGCGCCCTCCCCTCCGATCCCTGGGTCACCGACATCCTGCGGCGGAAGGTCGGCCTGGACGTCTCCGCCGGGGGCCAGATCAGGGTCCTCGGCACCGACGGCAGCACCACCGACGGCGCACCGGTCACCCTGCTCAACCGGATGTACAACTGGCAGCTGCTGCCGCTCCCCAGCAGCTCCGCCTGGGACGTCCGGGTGGCCATCGTCGACCTGGAGGCCGGCGGCTACCGGGTCGTGGAGACCGAGAACGGCGGCACCACCGCCGGGACCCGCCTCGTGCTGAGGCGGCGCTCCTTCGCCCAGCCGCTGCCGGACTCGGCCCAGTGGGTTCTCAGCAGCTCGTACGACACGACCCGCTACCGCCAGACACTCAAGCACGTGGCGAGCGGGAAGTACCTGAGCGGGAACACCATCCAGGAACAGAGCCAGGCATCGCAGATCAGCATCCAGTCCCTGCTCGCCTACGCGCCCGATGTGCTCAACCACGAGAAGCGGCAGCAGGAGGCGACACTCGACAACTCCATCGCGGACAAGGAGAATCTGCGCACCGTCAAGGGCCTGGAGCTGGACGCCGCCCGCGATGAACTGGCCCGGCTCACCGGCGGGGCGCAGGGCGCCGCCGACACCACGCTCGCCGTGCCGCTGATCGGCACCGACGCCGCCGGTCTCAGCACCTCCGGAGCCCTGCTGACCTTCGCCAAGGCCGACACCACCCCGTTCCTGCTGGACAGCGCCACCGGCCGGGTCGCCCTCTACTACCGGGCCAGTGGTGACGGCCAGTTCTCCGCCGCCTATCTGGACACCGCCACCGTACGCTCCACCCAGCGGCTCTCCGGGACCGACGGAACGATCCTCTTCACCGCCCGCGACCCCGGCGTCGACATCGGCAAGGACACCACGATCACCGTCACGGCCGGAGCCGCGACCACCCTGTGCACGCTGACCATCACCCGGGCCACCGAGACCGAGACCTTCCAGAACGTTCCGCGCCGCGCCCGGGACCTGGCCGGAGTGATCAACGGCCTTCCGGACGAACCGGTCAGGATCGGCACCGTCGCCAGTGCGGCGGGCCGCACCCTCACCCTCGCCGCCGGAAGCCCCCTCGAACTCACCGACGCCACCTTCCTCCAGATCTCCGGCCGCCGCTACCGCGTCACCTCCGCCGTGCAGAGCGGCGCCACCGCCGTGACCGTCGCCTCCGATCTCGCGACCGGTCTGACCAACGCCGTGGTCTCCCTGGTGCGCTACGACACCGCCCAGGCCACCGCGTCCCGCGCGGGGGCCTCCCTCGCACGGGGCTCCCGCTGGATCGCCGTCGGCGCGGAGAGCGCCGACACCCTGATCCCCAACGGCACCGCCACCGGAGCCACCCCCGGCCACGGCACCCGCTGGCGCGGCGACTCACCCGGCCGGGCCCTCTCCTTCGACGGCACCACCCAGCGGCTCTCCCTGCCCACGGCCCAACTGCCCCAGCTCGCCGCCCCCGCCGGCGATCTCACCGTGGAGGCCTGGGCCAAACCCGACCCCGTCACCACCACCCCGACCCGCCAGCGGCTCGTCCAACTGGAGTCCGGCGACACCAAGACCTCCCTGATGCTGCTCCCCGCCGCCCGCGCCATGGCGCTGAACGGCATCAGCGCCATGCAGATCAACAACGCGAGTCCCACGGGCACGGACTTCACCATCGAGTGCTGGCTCAAGCGCTCCGCCAACCGCAACAGCACGGACACCATCGTCGCCTGCGGCACCAACGGACTCACCATGGGCTTCACCGCGAGCGGCGCCTTCAGCTTCGGCTTCGGCACCGGCAGCTCCGTGGAGACGCTCACCACCACGACCACCTGGAGCGACACCGACTGGCACCACTGGGCGGTCACCTTCAACCGCACCACCAAGGCGCAGGTCATCCACCGGGACGGTGCCGAGGTCGCCCGCCGCACCGCCGCCACCCTGCCCGGGAACGCCACCTTCATCATCGTCGGCCGCACGGACACCGGCACCACCGTGTTCTTCAACGGACACCTCGCCGAACTGCGGACCTGGAACACCGCCCGCTCCGACGCCGAGATCACCGCCCTCAGGGACCGGCCCGTCACCGGCGACGAAGCCGGACTGACCGGCGCGTGGAGCTACCAGAAGAGCACCTCGTACAGCGACGGGGGCCTGCTCTTCACCGACCGCTCCACCGCCGTGCGCCACGGCGGGGTCTGGGGCAACGCCGACAACGCCGAATCCCCCCTCGGCTACCAGGTCATCGCCAAGGTCGCCGACCAGATCCGGATCAGTGACCGGACCTGCCCGATCGGGGAATGGTCCCATCTGGCCGCCGTGTACGAGCAGTCCTGGGGGCTCCGTCTCGACGGCTCCTCCTGGGCGGAGACCCAGGACGCCGACCAGCTCGACCTCACCGAGGACCTGACCATCGAGGTCTTCGCCACGATCGACGCGGTCGGCACCCGGCAGGGCCTTGTCTCCAAGGGGCAGCTCGGCGACAGCGCGGGCAGCGTCCCCTACCAGTTCTCCGTACTCCCCGGCGGACGGCTGGAGTTCGCCTTCGAGGAGCCCGGCCCTTCGGTCCGGCGCTACACCTCCAGCACAGCGATCACCCAGGGTTTCCACCGGCTCGCCGTGGTCCGCCGCGGCGGGAAGTCCATGGAGCAGATCAAGGGAAACAAGGAGTTCACCTACAAGGACGCGGACGGCAAGGAGAAGACCCAGACGGTGGAGGTGATTGACCGGGTCGACACCAAGACCTGGGACGACATCGTCTTCGTCGCCGACGGCCAGGAGATCGGCACCGGCCGCTACACCGGCCCCGGCCCGCGCGGCAACGACGGGTCGCTGGAGATCGGCCGCGCCCGGACCACTTCCGCCGTCCACCCGCTGACCGGCACCCTCGGCGAGGTCCGCATCTGGAGCAGGGCCCGCGACACCGCCCAGATCGGCACCCCGCTCCAGCCCCGTGACGAAGGACTGGTGTCCCGCTGGTCCTTCGAGGAGAACGAGGGCAGCACCACCCAGGACCCGGCCGGCGGCCACACCCTCCGCCTGCGCGGCGCCCGCTGGACCACCGACCCCGACCCGGCCGCCAGCACCTTCCGGATCTACCGCAACGGCCAGCCCCTCCCGTCCACCGCCGTCAACACCGTCACCCTCCGCGGCTGGAGCGGCGGTCAGCTCACCCTCGGGGCCATCAACACCGGCGGCACCACCCACGCCGACTTCTTCCGGGGCACCCTGGAGGAGGTACGGATCTGGCAGACCGCCCGTACCCGGGAACAGCTCCTCGACAACCTCTTCACCCGTCTCAAGGGCGACAAGAAGGACCTCCTCGGCTACTGGCCCTTCGACAGCGCCTCCACCACCACCAGCGCCGCCACCGTCGCCGACCACTCCCTGCGCGGCAACAACCTCGACCTGGGAACCGGCAACAGCCGCCCCACCGTCGTCCAGTCCACCGCACCCGTCTCCACCGACACCGCCGCCGTCCGCTCGGCCCTCGCCACCGTCGCCACCCCCTTCCACCGCACGATCTCCGCACCCCCCGCCGCCGCCGAGTACGCCGACCTCCAGTACACGGCCGCCGGTGAGGCGTTCGGCGTCCTCAAGCGCTGCTACAGCCACATCAAGGACAGCGCCTGGAACCTCACCACCGGCTACAAGGTCGGCGACCTGGTCAGCGAATGGGTCAGCCAGATCCAGTTCGACCCCCAGCTCATCGGCTATATCGAGGGCGCGCCCCCCGTCCCCTCCGAGAACCTCACCAGCACGACCACCACCACCGAACCCGCCGGCTGCTCCAGTGTCACCTTCCAGCAGGCGGACACCGTCACCTCCACCCTCTCCTCCGACCGCGAGCGGAGCGTCAACGCCTCCTTCAACCTCGCCGCGGGCGCCGAGATCGACGAGAACATCCTGATGATCACCGCCCCTCTCGGCATCGGCACCGCCCAGCCACTCGCCTCCGTCGCCCTCCGCGCCCGGATCGGCGGCGGTATGGAGTACGTCAACACCTGGACCGACGAGACCTCCGTCTCCCAGGGCACCACCACCGACTACGCCACCACGGCCACCCTCACCGGACACTGGGAGGACAGGTCGGCGCCCCTCAACAGCGCCATCGGCCAGCGCTATGTCCCCGCCAACCAGGGGTACGCCCTCGTTCAGTCCGAGACCGCCGACGTCTACGCCCTGCGGCTCGCCCACTCGGGAACCCTGGTGGCCTACCGGATCACCCCCAACCCGGACATCCCCCGGGACTGGAACATCATCACCTTCCCCATCAACCCCCAGTACACCAAGCAGGGCACCCTGGACGGCGCGGTCGGCTTCAACGACCAGGGGAAGGTCCTCGACCCCTCCTACCCCAACGCCTCCCAGCGCGGCGACTACAGCTACTTCAAGCCCCGCGAGGCCTATGCCCTCAAGCGCCGCATCCTGCGCGAGCGCCAGCATCTGGAGGCGTACTACAACGCCGTCTCCACCGAGACACATGACTCCGACCCGACGCGGGAACTCGCGGCACGGGTCCTGGGCTCCGTGATCGGCGCCTCACCGAGCACACCGGCGAAGAACGCTGCCACCCGCTCCCAGGACGCCTTCGCCAACCGCAACATCGCCAACACCTACGTCTGGACGGCGGACGGCGGATTCTTCGCCGAGACCACGAGCACGGTCGATGTCGTCACCGAGACCACCGGCGGCTCCTACAGCGTCTCCGGCTCGGTCACCACATCCCTGGAGATCGACTTCGAGATCGCGGGCATCGGGGTCGGCCTCCAGTTCGACGCCTCCATCGGGGGCGGTATGACCGTCACCCGCCACCGCTCCCGGGAGGCCACCCGCTCCCACAGCCTCAGCGTGGTGTGCAGCCCCACCAACGACCTCCAGAAGTACGGCCAGGACGGCAAACCGGTGTATCTGAACGGCAAGCCCGTCCTCGCCCCCGGCAAGGTCGACGCCTATCGCTTCATGACCTTCTACCTCGGTGAGGACACCTCCCACTTCGACGACTTCTACAACAAGGTCGCCGACCCGGTCTGGCTCGCCAACAGCAACGAGGCGAACGCCGCGGCCCTGCGCCAGGCCCGCCAGAGCGACCACAAGCCGCCCTGCTGGCGCGTCCTCCACCGGGTCACCTACATCTCCCGCATCCTGCCTCCGATTCCCCCGCCCAGCGCACCGCCGCTGGAGAAGGCGATGAAGGACCTGGACATCGCCAGCAACTACGAACTGATCCGCCGTCTCGACCCGTATGTCCGCTCCTCCACGACGAGCGGCCATGAGCTGGCCACGGCCACCCGCGCGGCCCTCACCACCTATCTCCCCCAGCTCCTGCCGCACACGGCGGCCGTCATCGCCTTCCTCACCGACTACTACGGCATCACCGACTGAACCGGCTGAACCGGAGCGGTCTCCGGGGGAAGATCTGCTCTTCCCCCGGAGCCCGTGCCCGTGCCCGTGCCCGTGCAGCCGGAACGGTCGCCGGAGGCGGGGCGGTCAGAGGCCCATGTCCTTGGCGATGATCGTCTTCATCACCTCACTGGTGCCGCCGTAGATGCGGTTGACGCGGATGTCGGCGTACATCCGGGCGATGGGGTACTCCAGCATGTAGCCGTAGCCGCCGTGGAGCTGGAGGCACTGGTCGATGACCCGGCCCGCGCTCTCGGTGCCGTGGAGTTTGACACGGGCCGCGTCGGCGGGGGTGAGGTCACCCGACTCCTCCAGCTCCATGGCCCGGTCGCAGAGCGCCTGTGCCGCGGTCACCTCGGTCTCGCACTCGGCGAGCACGAACTTGGTGTTCTGGAAGGAGGCGACGGGACGGTCGAAGACCGTGCGCCGAAGAACGTACTCCAGTGGGTGGTGAGCGCCCCGCGCCGCATCTGCTCGAAGCCGACCGCGAGCGCGCACTCCACCGCCCCGGACTCCACCGCCTGACGGGCCAGCCACAGGGCGGACGAACCCGTCGCGCAGTTGTTGTTCACATTGACGACCGGCACTCCGGTCATACCGACGCGGTAGAGCGCGGCCTGGCCGCTGGTCGAGTCGCCGTACACATAGCCGGCGTACACCTGCTGGACCCGGTCGTAGGCAATCCCTGCGTCCTCCAGCGCCGCGCGGATCGCATGGGCGCCCATCACGTCGTAAGGGTCACTGTGACCCGGTTTGGTGAACGGGATCATCCCGGCACCAGCCACGAGGACTCGGCGATTCATCGCACCTCCAGGGCGGGTTGAGTGATGTGAATGCAAGTTCAGTTTTTTCGTAGACTTCCTTGTTGTCAAGGGGTGAAGGAGAAGCAACCATGCGATGGGGTATTTGAAATTGAGCGTTGGTGGCCGGGCGGTCGCCGGTGCGGTGGCCGTGCTCGGCAGCCCGCGGAACGAGATCCGCCGGGTGGCCTGTATCTTGGGCCGGTGGCTGGTTCGGTGGGGGACATGGGAGACGCGAAGGGCCGGCGCATCCGCGGTCTGGACGCCGGGGAGCGGCGCGCGAGACGCCGTGAGGATCTGCTGGACGCGGCGCTGGAGCTGTTCTCCGTCCAGGGCTACCAGGACACCTCGATCGAGCAGGTCTGCAAGCAGGCGTACGTCGGGACCAAGAGCTTCTACGAGGTCTTCACCGGCAAGGAGGCCCTGTATCTGGCGCTGCTCGACCGCATCGTGGTCGATGTGACGGGCCGGCTCACCTCGGCGCTCGACGCACGGGACGCGCCGGGTGGCGGCCGGGACGAGAGCGAGGCCGCGCGGGCTCTGATCCGGCACTTCGCGGACGCCTTCGTGGACGATGTGCGAGTGGCGCGGGTGACGTTCGGCGAGGGCCGGGCCGTGACACCGCTGGCGGAGGCGCACCGGCGCGCCAACCGCCGCTGGGCCGCCTCCTTCGTCGAGACGGCCTGGCGGCGGCTGGGCGTCGAGGCGGGTCCGCACGGACACACCGTGGCCATGGGGCTGATCGGTGGCCTGTTCGACATCATCGCCGACTGGCTGGTGGACACCGGCACCGCGCCGCCCGCCGACCGGGCGTCCCTCCAGGAGGGTCTCGACCGCTTCTACACCGTGGTCAGCTCCGGACTCCACCGCTCCTGACGTCCCGTCACGCCCGTCGCGCGCCGCGGGAAACCCTTCCGGGGCCGGTCGGCGCACGCCCCTGTTCTTTTTGGAAACGATGCCTTGTTCCCAGCAAGAGGGCGTGCTCTACTTCCGGGTAACCTTCCACGAACAAGGAGTTGCCCGATGGCCAGGCTCCGCACGTTCCTGGCAGCCCTCGTGCTGTCCGTACTCGCCTCGACCACGCTGACCACGGCGGCCTCCGCCGACGCGCCGCCCCGGTCGGGGTGGAACAACTGGTCCTGCCGTCCCAGCGCCGCCCATCCCGAGCCGGTGGTCCTCGTCCACGGGCTCGGCGGCAACAGCTGGGACAACTTCGCGACCCTCGCACCCACCCTCCGCTCGGCCGGCTACTGCGTCTTCTCCGAGACCTACGGGAAGACCGTGCTGGGCGGGCTGGCCGGCGGGCTCGCCCCGATGGCCGAGAGCGCCGCCGAGGTGGGCGGGTTCGTCGATCGTGTGCGCGCCGCGACGGGGTCGGCGAAGGTCGACATCGTCGGCCACTCCGAGGGGACCACCGTCCCGGCCTACTACATCAAGTACCTGGGCGGGGCCGCGAAGGTCGACGACTTCATCGGCTTCGGCTCCAACTTCCGCGGCACCACGCTCCAGGGCCTGACGAACCTGGCCGCCGCCCTGAAGCTCCAGGGGCTGCTGACCGGCGTCGGCTGCGGGGCCTGTACGGACTATCTGCCCGGCTCCGCCTTCCTCGCCAAGCTCAACGACGGCCCCGTCGCCGTGCCCGGGCCGGAGTACACCACCATCGTCAGCCGCTACGACAGTGTCGTCACGCCGTACACCAGCGGCCTGCTCACCGGGGACAACGTCACCAACATCGTCCTCCAGGACAAGTGCCGTCCGGACTCCGCCGGCCACCTCGGCATGGCCATCGACCCCAACGTCGCCCAGCTCGTGCTCAACCGGCTCGACCCCGAGCACTCCAGGCCGTTCCGCTGCCTCCCCTTCACCACCATCGGCATCTGACACACCGTGAGACCTCTGTGGGGGCGGCCCGTGCCGCCCCCGCCGTGCTGTCCGGACGCCGTTCCCCCGGGTGTCCGCCGGAGCGCCAACTGGACGCCGAAGCAGCGGATGTGAGCTGCCGTCAGATCTCGCTGGTCGAGGCGCGCACAACGAGCTGGGGAGGGAACCGCTCGACCCGCTCGGTCCGTTCCCCGCCGGGGGCCTGAAGCAGCGTCAGGCCGCGTTCGGCCATGGCGGAGAGCGGGTGGCGGATGGACGTTATCGGCGGGTCGAGGAGCTTGAGCATCTCGGTGTCGTCGAATCCGGTGACGGCGATCTGCCGGGGCACGGCGACCGATGAGCGGTGCAGTGTGCTCACCAGTCCCACCGCCAGGACATCCGCTCCGCAGACGACGGCGTCGATCCGGTCGCGCTGTTCGATGATGCGGCGCGCCGCCGTCCGCCCGGCGTCGGTGGTGAAATCGGGCAGCAGGATGGTGGTGGCGCCGGGTCCCCGCGCCCGGGTGAAGGCCGCCAGCCGTTCCGCGCCCGAGGAGGAGGTCTGGTCGGCGACCAGGGCGATCCGGTGCCGCCCGATGTCCTTCAGATGATCCACGAGAAGCCCGACCGCCGACACGTTGTCGAGCGTGACGGCGACCGTGCCCGACCCCTTGGCCCACCGGTCGAAGAGGACGACGGGACGGCGCTTGGCGGCCTCCCTGATGGCCGGTCCGGACGCGCCGGCGGAGACGGGGACGACGAAGAGACCGTCCACCCGGCCCCCGAGCAGGGTGTCGATCTGCTCGGCCTCGATCGCGGTGTCGTTCGCCGCGTCGGAGACCACGAGCGCACCGCCGACGGCGCGCACATGACGGGCGATGGCATCGGCGAGCTGGACGAAGTAGGGGTTGGCGAGCGTGGGGACGATGACGCCGATGGTGCCCGTCGCGCCGGTGCGCAGTGCCCGGGCCGAGTGGTTGGGCTGGTAGCCGAGCCGGTCCGCCGCCTCCTCGACACGGCGCGCGAGGTCGGGATCGACATTGCGCTGGGTGCCGGCGAGAACGCGTGATGCCGTCGCGCGGGAGACGCCGGCGGACTTGGCCACGTCGATGAGTCGGGGCGCTGTCACGGAGGTGTCCTTCTCGGTCGGGGGGCGGGGTGCGCCACGGTGTCGGGCGACCGGGCAGCACGAGGCTACTTGACGGCACGGGTGCGCTGGTACAGCATGTCGGAAATCGATCTCCCGAGGAGTTCGCATGTCGCTCACCAGAGTCGCCGGTTCCGTGAACCGCGACGTCGCCCTGACCGCCGGGGACCTGTCGCGACCTGTCGAGACCGCGTTCGCCCGGCACGTCGCGCCGTTCGGGCACACCGCCCCGAGCGGCCGGCCGCCGGCGTCGCCCCCGCTGAGTTCGTCCCCTTTATCCGGTTCCGGCCGGCTCCACCGCCGATGATGTGACGGTCCGCCGGAACGCGCCGCGCTCCCGCGCCGGACCGTCGTGACGGCGCCCGGGGCGGACGGGCCGTCCTGAACGAGGCGCACGCCCACCGCACCCACGCCCACCCCGGCGCCATCGCTGGACACCGTCGCTACCGTGGATGGCGACGGCCCCCTTCCGCGGTGTTCCCGCCGGCCCGACCGGACACGGCACCGGCCCCCGGGCCGCGGCCGGCGGACCGCCGCGCGGCACACGGCCCGGCCCGGCGTACCGCGAACACCCCTGCCCCGGACACCTCGCGAGTCCACCACCAGCACAACGGAGAACCACCCATGAGAAACCTCAGGATCGGCGTGTTCGAGAACGCGCAGACCAACGCGAGCGGTACGGCCACCTGGCGCCACCCCGACAGCCGGCGGCACCTCTTCGACACCCTTGAGTACTGGCGCGAGCTCGCCGCTGTCTGCGAGGACGCCAAACTGGACTTCCTGTTCCTCGCCGACGCCTGGGGCTGGTCCGAGATCGACGGCACGCGCCCGCCCATCGCCACGGAGGAGACCCTCGACCTCCCGCGTCTCGACCCGATAGTCGTGGCGTCCGCGCTGCTCTCCACGACGACCGACCTGGGTCTCGTGATGACGGGCTCGGCCCTGGTGGAACCCCCGTACGCCTTCGCGCGCCGCATGGCCACGCTCGACCAGCTCTCCGGTGGCCGCATCGGCTGGAACATCGTGACGACCGGCACCGCCGACACCGCCGTCAAGGCGTTCGGCATGGAGATGGTGGACCACGACGACCGCTACCGGATGGCCGAGGACTTCCTCGATCTCGTCTACAAGTACTGGGAAGGGGCCTGGGAGCCGGACGCGCTGGAGAAGGACAAGGGCGGACGGTTCGCGGACCCCGCCAAGGTGCACCTCGTGACGCACAAGGGCCCGTTCTTCCGCTCGCAGGGGTACGGCAACACCGCGCGCTCCCCGCAGGGCACGCCCGTGCTGTTCCAGGCCGGGGCATCGCCCGCGGGCCGCCGGGTCGGCGGCCGGCACGGCGAGTGCATGTTCGTCGGGAGCGGCTCGGTCGAGCAGCTCGCCGGGCACACCGCCTCCATCCGCCAGGAGGCGGTCAAGGCGGGCCGCCGGGCCGACGACGTGAAGGTGATGTCCGCGTTCTCCTGTGTCGTGGGTGCGACGACATCCGACGCGGAGCGGCGCTACCGGCAGATCCTGGACGCGCAGCGCTCCGAGGTGACCGTCGCCAGCTACGCGATGTTCACCGGCCTCGACCTCTCGTCCTACGCGCCCGAGACCCCCATGACCGCTCTCTCCACCGAGCTGTCGCAGACCCAGGTGGCCCGCTTCGCCGGGCGGACGGTCGGCGATGTCCTCGCGGACTGGCACACCCACGGCGTCGGAGCGCGCCCGGTCGTCGGCACGGCCGAGGAGATCGCCGACGAGATCTGCGCGCTCGCCGAGGGCGCCGACCTCGACGGCTTCCTGCTCTCCCCGACCGTCCAGCCCGTGTCGACGACGGACTTCGTCGAGTCGGTCCTGCCGATCCTGCGGGCGCGCGGAGTCTTCCGCGGGGAGTACACGCGGGGCGAGAGCCTGCGCGAGCGCCTCACCGGGGCATCCGACCGCGCACTGCCGGCCAGCCACCCCGCAGCGCAGTACCGGCACTGAGAACAGAACAGAACGCGCGACGAGAGGATGTCGAAGACCATGGCCACCGCTGCCCACAACCCGCAGGGGGCGTCCGCGCCGGCGGAACTGGACGCGGCGACGCTGCGACGGGCGTTCGGGGCCTACCCGACCGGTGTCGTCGCGATCAGCGCGCTGCGCGGGAACGAACCGGTCGGGTTCGCGGCGAGTTCGTTCGTCTCGATCTCGCTCCAACCGCCCATGGCCGCGGTCAGCGTGGCCCGCACCTCGACCACCTGGCCCCGGCTCGCCGGGGCACCCGTCCTGGGGCTGAGTGTGCTCAGCCGGGGCCAGGGCGGGCTCTGCCGGCGGCTGGCGTCCCGGGAGGTCAACCGCTTCGACGGCGTCGCGTGGCAGGCGACGCCCGAGGGCGCGGTCGTCATCGAGGACGCCGCGCTCTGGCTGACGGCCCGGGTGAGCGCGACCCACGACGGCGGCGACCACGAGATCGTGCTGATGGAGCTGCTGACGGCGGAGCTGTTCTCCGGTGTGGAGCCGCTCGTCTTCCACACCAGCCAGTTCCGCGAGCTCACCCCCCATGGATGAGACCCCGTCGGTCCACGCGCACCTCACGGGTGCGGTGGTGCACGGCGCCGGCCGGGGGCACGGGCTGGGGTTCCCCACCGCGAATGTCGCGGCCGACCCCGGCTCGCGGGTCCCCCCGCCCGCGATCTACAGCGGCTGGGTCGTACGCCACTCGACCGGCATCGTCCACGCGGGGACGGTCAGTATCGGGTCGAACCCGACCTTCTGTGACACGACCGATGTCCATGTCGAGGTGTACTGCCACGACACATCGGATGACTTCTACGGAGAGCGCGTCGGACTCTGGTTCGTGGCGCGCATCCGGGACACGGTGAAGTTCGCATCGCCCGGCGATCTGATCAGCGCCGCCCGGCAGGACGTCGCGCGGTCGGAGGCACATCTCGCCTCCGGCCCCGGGCGCCGCGTCCTCGCCGCGGCGCTCGCCGCGCACCGGAAGACCGTCTCCCGCTGAGGCAGCACTCCGCACGGAATCGGCGCGCACTGCCGGTTCCCGTGCCATGACCGGCCCGGTCCGGTCCCAACCCCCCACTCCCAGCCTTGCTTCGAACGAACAAAGGTGTGAGTAATGAGTGCATTCGCGTGGTTGAACGACCAGTTCAGCCTCTTCGGCTTCCCCGTCTACTGGTCCGACTTCCTCGGCAACATCCTGGCGCTCGCGACGGTCTGGCTGGCGCTGCGAAGATCGCTGGTGGCCTGGCCGGTGCAGATCACCGGATCGGTGCTCCTGCTGATCGCGAGCCTGAACGTCGATCTCGGAGGCAATGCCGCCCGGCAGATTGTGATCATAGCATCGGCCTCATGGGGCTGGGCGACGTGGCGGCGGAGCAGGGAGAAGGAAGGCGCGATCAACGTCCGCTGGGCATCGTGGCGGGTGCGCGGTGTGCTGCTGGTCGCCATGGTGGCCGGGACCTTCGCCTTCGGCGCCCTGCTCAAGACCACCGAGGCGTCGTTCTACCCGGGTGCCCCCTGGTGGATGGTCCTCGCGGACGCCTGGATCTTCGTCGGCTCGATCCTGGCGATGTACACCCAGGCCCGCCGGTACGTGGAGTTCTGGTTCGCCTGGCTCGCCGTCGACCTCGTCGGAGTGCCCCTGGCCATCCACTCCGAGCTCTACTTCTCCGGGATCGTGTACGCCATCTTCTTCGTCATGGTGGTCATCGGGATTCGCGACTGGGCGTCCCGCAGCAAGGACCAGGAGATCGCCTCGCCGCTGGAGCCGGCTGCCGTCCTGGAGGGCCGGAACGACACCCCGCCGGCCACGGGAGCGCAGGCCCCGCGGCCGGGCACGGAGGCGGCGAGCGGACCCGCGGTCGCCGACTGACCGGTGATCCGGGCCTCGTACGGCACCGGCGTCCAGGGCCTCGGCCGGGTCCTGGACGCCATGGGGGCGACCGTCGCGGAGAGTCGCGGAGGGGCCGCCGCTGCCGGGTTCAGCCGCGGGGCCGGGGGAGGATGAGCTTCTCGAAGCCGGAGACCATGCCGTACTCCAGGCGGAGCGCCTCAAGGACCGAGTAGGCGTGGTACTTGGTCATGACATCGGCGCCGGCGAGGCGCTGGGCCCAGGTCTGGCCGTTGTCGGTGACCTTCTCCAGAGTCTTCCGGGTGACGTAGTTGGTCATCTCGTTGAAGTAGTTCTCCCACAGGACCCAGGCGTTGGAGAAGCCGATCCTCTCGATGTACTCGAACTCCTGGCCGTGGTCGAGGGCCTCCTTGGAGAACTCGACGATGTCGTGGGTGTAGTCGCGGGATGCCCTCGCGTCCTCGGGGGTGCCGTAGCGGTTGACATGACCGGAGACGACGCCCTTGAAGTCGTAGCCGAGAATCCAGTCGTGCGCCTCGGCCCAGCCGCGGATGTTCTCGGAGGCGTCGCAGTGCTTGAACGCGCTCCATCCGGGGCTGATGATGTCGATCGCGGCGAGCGCCTTCTGCCGCGGGGCGTAGATGAAGATGTTGCCGGGTGTGTGGTTGACACCGTGGTAGTCGAGATGGAACCGGACGCCGTTGACGTCGAGGGTGTCGCTCTCGGTGATGGTGTCGGTGGGCAGCGGCAGTCCGCGCTCGCCGCCGAGGTCGGGCCAGCGCTGGATCATCTCGCGGGTGTAGTCGTGCGCGATGACCTTGGGCTTGGCGTCGGCGAAGACACCGGCCGCGCCGATGTGGTCGGAGTGCCAGTGGCTGTAGATGAGGTGGGTGACCGGCTCGTCCGTGACCTCCGCGATCGCGCGGTTGAGGTTCTCGCCGAGCAGTGGCGGGGCGTCGACCACGACCACACCGTTGCCGGTGCTGACGAACATGGTGTCGTAGGCGCCGGAGGTCACGTAGTAGGCGCCGTCGTTGATCTCCTCGACGTGGTAGCCCTTGGCGAGCCGCTCCGGCAGGAAGAGCGCGCCGTAGCTGTCGGCGGGTATGGGGCGGTAGTCGGCGAGGGTGTTGAGCGGCATGCCCGCCGCGCCCAGCTGGTGCCGGTCCGTGGGGGTGCCGGGCTTGAGGTGATCGGTCATGGTGCGTGAGTCCTCTGTGCGGGTGGTGGGGGAGAGAGGGCGTGACCGCTCTCCCAGGGGTGGGGGGCACCGCGCGGACGCTGCGCGGGGCCGGCCGCAAGTGAGCCAGATAGTTCGTTCTGCAACGAAGATAAACACGCCTGCGACCGAGGGTCAAGCGAGGCGGCCGGATGGTCTGTGTCATCGATGTCACTCCGGGAATGCCCAGCCCAGTGGTGGTATCGGAGGGATGATGATTCGTTGCTGAATCAACTGGATGCCTGTCTTGCGGAGCTCCGCGCCCTCGTCGGGGTCAGGGGCTTCGGGCGGTGATCGGCCGGCTGGACGCGGCGCACCGCACCCTCCGCCCCCGGCCGGCGGACCCGGGCCGCGCACGGGTCCGCCGCGCCCGCCGCCCCGTCCCCGCGGTGGGCCGCGCGCCCGCCGCCCCGGAGGCCGCGCACCCGTCACCGCCGGCGCCCGTCCCCGGAGCGCGGAAGAGTCGCCGCCCCCCGCTTCGCACCCCCTCTCACCTCGGTGAATCCCGGAGGCGAGGGGGTGGCGGCGCCGGCCGGCGCCCGGAGGCCGGTTCGATTCCGGGGTCCACGGGGTATGGGTAAGTGAGCCATGAGGCCGATGTGGCGGGTGTGGTCACCCCCGCTCGCCGAGGGAGCCACCGCCGGAGGGAGCCACCGCCCCTCCCGCCGGGGCACACCGGCCGGGGCAGCGGAGCGCAGTGGGCCGTACACACGGCGCGGCGGCCGGCAGCCGGCTGCCGCACGAGCGAGGAGGACCCCGCACGGCGGAGCCGCGCGTCACCCCGGTAAGGAGAGTGGCAGCGAGATGAGTGGTATGCAGTTCGGTATCTTCACCGTCGGTGATGTGACACCCGACCCCACCACGGGCCGTGCGCCCACCGAGGCGGAGCGCATCCGGGCCACCGTGACCATCGCCGCCAAGGCGGAGGAGGTCGGTCTGGACGTCTTCGCCACGGGCGAGCACCACAATCCGCCCTTCGTGCCGTCCTCGCCGACGACCCTGCTCGGCTTCATCGCGGCGATGACGGAGCGGATCATCCTCTCGACCTCCACGACGCTGATCACCACCAACGATCCCGTCAAGATCGCCGAGGACTTCAGCGTGCTCCAGCACCTGGCCGACGGACGGACCGATGTGATGCTGGGCAGGGGGAACACCGGACCGGTGTACCCGTGGTTCGGCCAGGACATCCGCAAGGTCATCCCCCTGACCGTCGAGCACTACGGGCTGCTGCGCCGGCTGTGGCGCGAGGAGGTGGTCGACTGGGAGGGCGAGCTGCGCGGCCCGCTCCAGAGCTTCACCCTCGCCCCCCGCCCGCTGGACGGCATTCCGCCCTTCGTCTGGCACGGCTCCATCCGCACCCCGGAGATAGCGGAGCTGGCGGCCTTCCACGGGGACGGATTCTTCGCCAACCACATCTTCTGGCCCGCCTCCCACACCCGCACGATGGTCGAGCTGTACCGGGAGCGCTTCGAGCACTACGGGCACGGCCCGCCCGAGGCCGCCATCGTCGGGCTCGGAGGACAGGTCTTCCTCCGGCCCCGCAGCCAGGACGCGGTCGAGGAGTTCCGGCCCTACTTCGACAACGCGCCCGTCTACGGGCACGGACCGTCGCTGGAGGAGTTCACCTCGCTCACACCGCTGGCGGTGGGCTCGCCCCAGCAGGTGATCGACAAGACCCTGGGCTTCCGCGAGTACGCCGGGGACTACCAGCGTCAGCTCTTCCTCGTGGACCATGCGGGGCTGCCGCTCAAGACGGTGCTGGAACAGCTCGATCTCCTGGGTGAGCAGGTCGTGCCGGTGCTCCGCGAGGAGTTCGCCGTCGGCCGTTCCCCCGCCGCCCCCGACGCCCCCACACACCAGTCGCTGCTGCGGGCGCGCGACGCGGCGGACGGGCCGGGGGGTGCGGCGGACGACGGCACACCGAGAGGGAGCGGCTGAGATGACGGTCAAGATCTCGATCATCACGGGCGGGCTGCGGGAACCCTCCTCGACCCGGCTGCTGGCCGACCGGCTGGAGGCGTCCGTCCGCACGGAACTCACCGCGGCCGGTGCCGCGGTCGAGTCCTCGTTCGTCGAACTGCGCCCGCTGGGACGCGCGATCATCGACGCGATGCTGAGCGGATTCCCCACCGAACCCCTGGAGAAGGCGTACGGCACGGTGGCGGGCGCCGACGGCGTCATCGCGGTCACCCCCGCCTTCAACGCCTCCTTCAGCGGGCTCTTCAAGTCCTTCTTCGACGTCCTGCCGGAGGACACCCTCGCCGACATGCCCGTGCTCATCGGTGCGACCGGCGGCACCGAACGGCACAGCCTCGTCCTGGAGCACGCCCTCCGTCCGCTCTTCTCGTATCTGCACGCCATCGTGTCCCCCCGGGGTGTCTACGCCGCCACCGACGACTTCGGCTCCCGCGACAGCGGCGCGGCCCTGGGCGACCGCGTCAGCCGTGCCGCGGCCGACTACACCCGCCTGGTCCAGGGCTGCGGCCCGCGCGCCCGGCGCGAGTCCCTCACCGACGAGGTCGCCACCATGGAGCAGCTCCTGCGGCGCGGAACGCCGTGACCGGGACCGCCCCGAACCGCTCCCCGCGCCTGTCCCGCATTCCTCCCTTTTCGGTTCCTCCCTCGCATCCCTCTCCTCTCTCCCCGTCGTTCGGAATGTGATCCTCCACCGGGGGCGTCTTCCGTGCTCCCCGGGGAATTCGACGACGCGTGACAAGAGAGGTGCCGCGGTCGCGGGAATACTCCGCACCGCCCTGGGAACCCTGAAGCCTGGCTGCCCCCGCGACGCGGCGACCGCGCGGCGCCGGGCGCCACCGTGCGCGGAACCACCCTCAGGATCAAGGGAGTTGGCCACGGGGCCGGCCCGGAGGCGGGGCCCGGAAGGCGCCACGGGGGGCGGAGGGCCGGCGACTTGACACGTCTCGACGGAGCGGGCCATAGTGATTTCCTTCTGGAAACCATCTGAATTCTCAAGCCATGCTCGAAACGTGTCCGAACCATCGAAACGGAAGGCGGTGGGGTAATGCCGAGCCCGCTGGAGTCTGTGGTCGTGGATATATGGAAAGGAATCGCCGGGAAAGGGGACTTCCCCGCCCCCGCCACCGCCGAGGGGCGGGCCGGCGAGCGGGGAACCCACATCGCCGAGTTCGCGACCACGCTGCGCAGCGTGCTCGACGTCGACATCGGCCCCGAGGAGATCGCCGCCCAGCCCGACTTGGGGGAACTCGCCGCCCGGGTGGAGGAGTTACGCGTCCCGCCGGCCCGCGCCGCCGCACCGCCCGGCCCGGCCGGCCCCCCGTCCCCGGACACCCGGGACGACAGTGCGATTCCGGCCTCGTACGGCCAGACCGGCCTCTGGTACACCGACCAGTCCGTCACCAACTCCGCCATCTACAACTCACCGATCGTGCTGCGCCCCCGCTTCCCGGTCGACACCGGACTCCTGGAACGGGCGCTGCGCCGCACCGTCGCCCGGCACGAGTCACTGCGCACCACCTTCGCCATGGAGGACGGCGCACTCGTCCAGCGGATCTCCGGGGAACCCCGCGCCGACTTCTCCGTCGAGCGGTACACGGATGACGAGGAGTACGACAGGATCGTCCGCCGGGTCATGGACACCCCCTTCGACCTGGCCGAAGGCCCTCTGGTGCGCGTCGTCTGCGCCGTGGACCCTCGGGAGCGCGTCCGGCTGCTGTGCAATGTGCACCACATCGTCTTCGACGCCACATCCGCCGGCATCCTGCTCGACGACTGGTTCACCGGATATCTGCGGCTGCGCGAGGGCCCCGGCGAAGACGACCGCCCCGCACCCGTCCAGTACCGCGAGTTCGTCGACCGGCAGCGCCGCACCGTGGACGAACGCGCCCTGGAAACCCTGCTCCCGTACTGGCAGGAGAAGCTCGCCGGGCCGCTGCCCCTCCTCGATCTCCCCCTCGACAAGCCCCGCCCCGCCGTCCGCACCCACGAGGGCGGCAGCCACCGGTTCATCCTCCCGGCGGAGCTGACGGAGCGGCTGCGACGGCGCGCCGCCGAGGAGGGTGTCACCCTCTACATGCTGATGCTGTCGGCGTACGCGGTCCTGCTGCACAAGTACACCCGGCAGTCCGAGGTCCTCATCGGCAGCCCCGCCTCGCTCCGCGACACCCCGGCGCTGCACGGCGTCATCGGCTACCTCGTCCACACCATCGTCACCCGGCACCGCTTCGAGGACGCCACCGAGCTGCGGGAGCTGCTGCGGTCGGCCAAGGACGACGTCGTCTCGTCCCTGCGGCACAAGCACGCCCCGCTGGACCGGATCATCCGGCGCGTCGAGCCGGAGCGCAGCACCAGCCACCCTCCCGTCTTCCAGACCCTGTTCGTCATGCCGGACGGCGACGGCGGGCTCTTCGACCGCCTCGGTCTGCCCGTGGACACGGAGCCGTACGCCGGCCACAGCGCCAAGTACGACCTCTCCCTGCTCATCGAGGACCGCACCGGTGACGGAGGGCTGAGCGGTGTCGTCGAGTACGACGCGAGCCTGTTCCACCACACCACCGCCGAGGCCGTGGGGCGCCATCTGCGCACCGTGCTCAACCAGTTCGCCGACCGGCCCGGAACCCCGCTCGGCGAGGTCCGGCTGCTGGACGACACGGAGGAGCGCGAGCTGCTCGCCCGCTGCACCCGGCCCCGCGGCGGGCCCGCGCCGCGGCCCGTCATGGACCGCTTCCGGGAGCGGGCCGCGCGCACCCCCGACGCCGTCGCGCTCGTCCACGGCGACCGCACCCTGACCTACCGGGAGCTGGACCGGCGCGCCAACCGGCTGGCCCATGTGCTGCGCTCCCGGGGCATCGCCGCGGGCAGCAGGGTGGGTGTGTTCCTGCGCCGCTCGCCGGAGATGGTGGTGGGACTGCTCGGCATCCTCAAGTCCGGCGCCGCGTATGTGCCGATCGACCCCTCCTACCCGCAGGAGCGCACCGGCTATGTGCTGCGGGACGCGCGGGTCCGGCTCGTGGTCACCGAGACCGCGCTGGCCGGCCGGCTCCCCGCCGGCCCGGAGCTGTTCCCGCTGGACGAGCGGGCCGCCGAGACCGACGCCCGGCCCGCGACCGACCCGGGCACCGTCAAGACCTCCGGCGACGAGTTCTACGTCATCTACACCTCCGGCTCCACCGGCGCCCCCAAGGGTGTCGTGCTGAACGACGCCACCATCGCCGCGCTCGTCGAGTACCAGCTCTCCGTCACGGCGGTGGGCCCCGGCGAACGCACCCTCCAGTACATGAGCCTCTCCTTCGACGTCTCCATCCAGGAGATCCTGGGCACCCTCTGCGGCGGCGGGACGCTGGTGCTGATACCGGAGGAGCTCCAGAAGGACCTGCACCGGCTCGCCGGGTTCATGGCCCGTGAGCGCATCGCCCGTGCCTACTTCCCGTACATCGCGCTCCAGCAGCTCGCCGCCCTGGCGACCGCCGACGGAGTGCGGCTGGAGGCCCTGCGGGAGGTCGTGTCCACCGGCGAACAGCTCGTGGTCTCCCCGCAGATCAGGGAGTTCTTCCGGACCCACCCCGAGGCCCGGCTCTGGAACATGTACGGCCCCTCCGAGACCCATGTGGTCTCCGCCCACCGGCTCCCGGCCGACCCCGGCGGCTGGGCCGAGGCCGCCGCCATCGGCCGCCCGCTCCCCGGCTTCTCGATGCTCGCCCTGGACGGCGCGGGCAATCTGGTGCCGCCCGGTGTCACCGGTGAACTCCACCTCGGGGGCGAACTGATCTCCCCCGGCTACAACGGGCTGCCCGACGAGACCCGCAAGAGGTTCCTCCGGTACGGCCGGACCGCCTCGGGCGCCAGGGCCGGCCGCGCCGACCGCGAGCTGCGGCTCTACCGCACCGGGGACCTCGCCCGGATCGGCGCCGGCGGCGACTTCGAGTACCTCGGCCGGGTGGACAGCCAGGTCAAGATCAGGGGCTACCGCGTCGAACCCTCCGAGATCGAGTCCGCGCTCAACGGTCTGGAGTGCGTGGCCGCGTCCGCCGTCGCCGCCGTGCCCTTCGACGGCGGGGACAAGCGGCTGGTCGCCTTCCTCGCCACAGAGGAGGACACCGACACCGACGGCCTGCGCGCGCTCCTCGGCGAGGTGCTGCCCGACTACATGGTGCCCTCCCACTTCGTCCGGCTGGACCGCATCCCCACCACACCCAGCGGCAAGATCGACCGCAAGGCGCTGCCCGCCCTGTTCGACCCCACGGCCCGGACGGCCTCCGCGCCGCCCCGCACCCCCGTCGAGCGGGAGATCGCCGACCGCTGGGGCGAACTGCTGACGACCGCCTCCATCGGGGCGCACGATGACTTCTTCGCCCTCGGCGGCCACTCCATCCTGGCGACCCGGCTCGTCCACCGGCTCAGGAAGGACTTCGGCGCCGGCATCGGACTGCGCGAACTGCTGGCCCGGCCCACCGTCGCCGGGATGGCCGCCACCGTGGAGGCCCACCGCGCCGCCGGCGGCCGGCGTCCGGCCGGGCCCGCGCCGGGACCCGATCCGCGCGCCGACATCCGGCTGCCCGACACCGTGACCGGCGCCGCGCCGCACCGGCGGATCGCGGACAGCGGAGGACTCACCCGCGAGAGCGGCGACGTCCTGCTGACCGGGGCCACCGGCTTCCTCGGCACCTATCTGCTGCGGGATCTGCTGGAGCGGACCGGCGCCCGGGTGCACTGCCTCGTCCGCGCCCCCGACGCGCGGAGCGCACGGCGCCGGCTCGCCGAGTCCGCGGCGCGCTACCGGCTCGGACACGACCTCGGGGACCCCCGGGTCATACCGGTGCCCGGCGATCTGGCCGCGCCCCGCCTCGGCCTCGACGAGAGGACGCACGAGACGCTCGCCGCCCGCGTCGGAGCCGTCTACCACGCGGCGGCCCACATCAACTTCGTCGCCCCCTACGCCTCCGTGAAGGCGGCCAACGTGGACGGCATGAGGGCCCTGCTGGAACTCTGCACGGCCGGCGGACGCCCGGTGCCGCTCCACTGCGCCTCCACCATCGCCGTCTTCTCCCCGGCCGCCCGCCCGGGCGTCATCACCGAGGAGAGCGTCCCGGAGGACGACCGGCACCTGGGCATCGGCTACACCCAGAGCAAATGGGTCGCCGAACGGCTGGCCCTGCTGGCCCGCGAACGGGGCGTCCCGGTGACCCTCTACCGCATCGGCCGGATCGCCGGGGACAGCGCGACCGGCGCCTGCCAGGCCGATGACTTCCTCTGGCGGCAGATCAAGAGCTTCGTCCAACTGGGCTCGGCACCACCGCCGGAGACGATGACCACCGATCTGCTGCCGGTCGACTTCGTCAGCCGCGCCATGGTGCGGCTCTCCCGCCGCACCGCGCTGCCCGATGAGACCTTCCATCTGTTCCACCCCCGCCCCGTCTCCTTCGACGTCGTGCACACGGCGATCCGGCGCGGCGGCAGGCCGCTGGAGATCCTGCCCGCCGATGAGTGGTTCCGCCGCCTGGAGGAGTCGGCAGCCGCCGGCGGGCAGAACGCTCTCGCCGCCGCGGTGCCCCTCTTCCGCGAGGGAGCGCTGGAGCTGGGCGGGAACACCTACGCCAACGGCGCGACCGTCCGGGCGCTGCGCGCCGTCGGGATGGAGTGCCCGCCCATCGACGCGGCGGCCGTGGCCAGGATGATCGGCTTCTTCCGGGAGACCGGCGAGCTCGACTGAACCCCGCCGCGCGGCCGACGCCGCGCGGCGCCGAGCCGGTACCGCCCCACGGCGGTGTCCGGGACCTCAAGAAGATGGGGAACGACTGTGACCGACCGTGTCCCGACCGGAGTCCGTCCCACCCGAACCGAGGTGGACCGCGCCCTGGCGCTGCCCGCGCGGCAGCAGCCCGACTGGCCGGAACCCGAGCGCGCCGCGTCCGTGCGCGCCCGGCTGACGCGGGCCAGGGCGCCCGTCGGCCTCGCGGAGGTACGGCAGCTCGCCGGGCTGCTGGCCCGGGCCGCCGCCGGTGAGCTGTGCCTTCTCCAGGCCGGCGACTGCGCCGAGGACCCGGCCGAGTCGGCCGAGTCCGATGTGGCGCTCAAGGCCGGGATGCTGGATGTGCTCGGCGACATCATGCGGGTCGGCGCTGACCGCCCCGTCGTCCGGGTGGGCAGGCTCGCCGGGCAGTTCGCCAAACCGCGCTCCCGGCCGTACGAGACGAGGGACGGGGTCAGCCTCCCGGTCTTCCGGGGGCCCCTCGTCAACGGGCCGGAACCCACCCTCCGGGCCCGGCGGGCGGACCCGGCGCGGATGCTGGAGTGCCGCACGGCCGCCGCCCGCGTCCACCGCGCGCTCGACACCCTCGGCCGGGGGGCCGGTGCCGACCCGCTGGAGCGGATCTGGACCAGCCACGAGGCGCTGCTCCTCGACTACGAGGGGCCGCTGGTCCGGCCGACCGGCGATGGCGGCCACTATCTGGCCTCCACCCACTGGCCGTGGATCGGCGAGCGCACCCGGCAGCCCGGCGGCGCCCATGTCCGGCTGCTGGCCGAGCTGGAGAACCCGGTGGCGTGCAAGGTGGGCCCGGACACCACCGCCGGGGAGTTGCGGGAGCTGTGCGCGCTGCTCGACCCGCACCGCGCCCCGGGCCGGCTGACGCTCGTCCCGCGCTTCGGCGCCGCCCGGGTGGGGCTGCTGGCCCCCCTGGTGCGGGCCGTGCGCAGGGCCGGCCACCCGGTGCTGTGGATGTGCGACCCCATGCACGGCAACACCGTGCAGGACGGCGACGGGCTGAAGGTCCGCAGGCTCGACGACATCATGAACGAGATCCGGGGCTTCCTGGCGGCCGTGTCCGAGGGCGGCGGGGTGGGCGCGGGGCTCCACATCGAGTCCTCGCCGCAGGACATCACCGAGTGCGCGGGGGCCGGGGTGACTCCCGTCCGGGGGCCGCGCTACCGCACCCTGTGCGATCCGAGGCTCAATCTGATGCAGGCCGTCGCCGTGGCCGCGCACTGGCAGCAGACCACCCGGGAGCGGGTGGGCGCCGAGGGGCGGGCGCGCCCGTAGCGTCCCCCGGCGCGGCGGTCACCGCGCGCGGACCGGCCGCGCTGACCGCCGCGCCCGCCCCCGCGCGCCCGCCTGCGGTACGGGGTCCGGCCGGGGCCCTGTGGCGGTCGGCCCGGTCGGCCCGGTCAGCCCCGGCCGGCCGGGCGCTCGTGCAGCAGACCCTTGATGGCGTCCGCCGTCCTCTGGCACATCTCGGCGAACGCCTCCCGTTCATCCGGACCCAGCGCGTCCATCGCCGCCCGCGCGTTCTCACGGCGGCCACGGGCACTGCGGGAGAGGAAGACATGACCCTCGTGCGTCAGCGACGTCGTCTGCTCGCGCCGGTCGTCGCCCAGCGCTGCCTGCTCCACCAGCCCCAGGTCCTTCACCACCCGGAGCGACTTGGAGATCGTCTGCCGGGACACCCCGAGGGACTCGCTGAGCAGGGAGGGGGTCATGGCGCCCCGGATGCGCAGCATCTCCAGCACGTCGTACTGCTGCCAGTTGATCGGCTCCGGGCTGGCGCTGGTGCGCCGGGCCACCAGCACGCACTGGAGGAAGGAGAGTGCGTCCTCCAGACTCGGGGCCCCGCTTCTCGGCGCGGGTGCGGTCTCCGGTCCGGTCATCTCTGTCACTCCACTTCCCACATCTTTTCCCCAGGGAAAACACTTTACCGCAGGGGGTCAGCCCCGGAGCCCGCTCACGGGCGGCGCGACGGGGCCGGAGGGGGCGGGCGCCGCCGCCCCCTCCGGCCCCGTCCCGGGCTCAGCTCACCGGGCCGCCGCCCGCTCCGGCGCGGGGGCCCCGGGACGGGCCCGGCACGCCTCGCCGAGCAGCCACAGCAGGGTCCGGGGGCCGGAGAGGCTGAGCACGGACTCGGGGTGGAACTGCACCCCGGCGAAGCCCGGCCCGCGGACCGCCGTCACCTCCCGCGTCGTCGCGTGCCGGGACAGCTCCACCCCCTCGTCCCGCAGCGCGCGTTCCCGCCCCGCGTCGGCCCGTACGGAGAACGAGTTGTAGAAGCCGGCCGTCACCCGCTCGTGGAACAGGTCCACCGTGCGCTGCGCGCCCTGGAGCGGGCGTGCGCTGCGGTGTACCGGCAGACCGAGGGCGGCGGAGACGAGCTGGAAGCCGAGGCAGACCCCCACCAGCGGGCCGCCCCCGGAGCGCGCCCGGCCCAGCAGCTCGGCGGCCAGGGTCCGCAGCGCGCCGATGCGGAGGTCCGTACCGCTGGTGGGATCACCGGGCCCGGGGCCGAGGACGACCGCTCCCCGGTGCCGGTCCAGGGCCCGGTCCAGCCCCGGGTCGTCGTACGGCAGGACCCGTGTCACCAGTCCGGCCGACCGCAGCACATGCGCCAGCATGGCCGTGAAGTCGTCCTCGGCGTCGATCACCAGCACCTTCCCGGGCACCGGGGGCCGGCCCGCCCGTTCGCCGGGGGCGCGCCGCGCCGGGTCCAGCCAGAACGGGGCCATGTTCCCGCGCCGTCCGGCCAGGACCGCCAGCACCTCCGGGGTGCGCAGCGACCCGGCGGCCGGTTCCGCGCCCCGGGTGCGGGCGGGCCGCTCGGTGACACCGAGCGCGCCGAGCACCCCCGCGAGCTTGGCGTGGGTCTCCGCCACCTCCGAGCGCGGCTCGGAGTCCCGTACCAGGGTGGCCCCGACCGACACCCGCAGCTCACCGCCGGGGGAGATGTCGGCGGTACGGATCAGAATCGGCGAATCCAGCCAGGGCTCCCCCTCCGAGTCCCGGCCGAACAGCGCCAGCGCGCCCGCGTAGTAGCCGCGCCCCGACGGCTCGTACCGGCGTATCACCCGGCAGGCGCTCGCCAGCGGGCTGCCGGTGACGGTCGCGGCGAACATGGTGCGGGCCAGCACCTCGCGGACATCGCGGCTGCCGTGCCCCCGGATCTCGAACTCGGTGTGCGCGAGATGGGCCATCTCCCGCAGATAGGGGCCGTGCACCCGGATGTCCCGGTCGGCGACGGAGCAGAGCATCTTCAGCTCCTCGTCCACCACCATGGAGAGTTCGTCCCGCTCCTTGGGGTCGTCGAGGAAGGCGAGCAGGCTCTCGGTGTCCGGTCCGGCGGCGGGGTAGCGGTAGGTGCCGCTGATCGGGTTCATCACCACCTGTCCGTCCCGCACCCGCACATGCGCCTCGGGGCTGGCGCCCACCAGGGTGCGGCCGTCGCCGCCGTCCGCCGCCGGGCCGGTGTGGACGCAGAAGGTCCAGTAGGCGCCCGTCTCGGCGGTCAGCAGCCGGCGGAACAGGGTGAGCGCCCCGGCCGGGCCGAAGCCGTCGGCGCGGGCGGTGAAGTCCCGCCGGATGACGAAGTTGGCGCCGGTGCCCGGGGCGATCTCCTCCCGCATGATGCGTTCCACGGTGTCCGCGTAGGCGTCGTCGTCGAGGTCGAAGGCCGCGTCCCGGAGCGGGACCGGCACCCGGGGGAGGGCTTCCAGCAGCGCGTCGGGATCGAGGGTGTGGCTCTCCTTCACCGCCAGGACCTGCAACGGGGTCGCGTCGTCGTGGCACGCGTAGCCGCGTTCGGCGATCTGCCGGAAGGGGACGAGCGCCAGCGCGGACGGGCCGGTCCCGGTGGCGGGGAGCGGGATGTCGCCGATCCGGTCGGCCCGGGTGACCGTGCCCAGCAGCAGTTCGACCGGCCCGGCCCGGCCGCCGGCCGACGGCGCCGCGCGCCGCAGCAGCGCGAAGGCGGGCGGCCGGGGGCCGGACACGAGACGGCCGATCAGTTCACCGGCCGAGGGGCCCGGGGGCCGGGCCGGGCGGGGGAGTGGCCTGGTCATGAAACGCCTCCTGGAATCCGCGGGACGGGGTGGGGTGCGCTCTCTCCGGTACAGGTGATTCCCGTGATGATTTCCATAAGGAAATCAGATGGTCTCTTGTTTGTCGACTCGCTGCCGGGGTGTGGGTGTCGCATATGCGTGGTCGCGCCAACGGAGCCCTGTCCGGGGTGGACTTGACATCGGCTGTCGATATCTCCCAAGGTTGTTTCCTCAAGGAAAATATCTGAATGAGTGATGTTCCGCCCCTCGATGGCGGGAGTGGCGGCGATGGAGAGGAGTCGGAGAATGCCCGGAGCGTTGTCGGCGGATGTATCCGTTGCCGGGACCCTCACCGGGGTCTTCGCGGACGTGGTGGCACGGCACGCGGACAGAACAGCACTGGAGTACGGCGACGAGCGCGTCTCGTACGGCGAACTGGACCGCCGCTCCGGCGAGGCCGCCCGCGCGCTGCGCCGGGCGGGGGTGGCGCCGGGCGACCGGGTGGGCCTCCACCTGGTCCGCTCGATCGAGCTGTACGTGGTGATGCTGGCGGTGCTCAAGGCGGGCGGCTGCCTGGTCCCGCTCAACCCCGCACACCCCCGGCCCGTGGTCCGGCGCGTCGCCCGGGAGGCCGGCCTCGCCCTGGTGGTGCACCGGGACGGGGAGAGCCTGGACGGCTTCGGGGACGGCCTGCGGGGCGTCCCGGCCGGCGGGCTCACCGCCCGGGACACGCGCACCGGCCCCGGCGAGCCGGGCGGACCGGACGTGGCGGTGGACCCCGAGGACCCCGCGCTGCTCCTGTTCACCTCCGGCTCGACCGGAACGCCCAAGGGGGTCCGCATCGCGCACCGGGGCCTCGCCCGGCTCGCCGGGCACAGCGAGGAACTGCGCATCACCGAGCACGACTGCTTCCTCCAGCAGGCGGCGTTCTCCTTCGCGGCCTCGACCATCGAGATCTGGCAGAGCCTGCTGCACGGCGCCAGGCTCGTGATCCCGCCCCCGGGGGTGCCGACCGTGCCGGAGCTGCGGGCGGTCGTCGAGCGGCACGGTGTGACCTTTCTGAGCCTGCCCTGCGGGCTGTTCAACCTCCTGGTCGACGACGATCCCCGCGCCCTCGCCGGGGTGCGCGTCATCACCGTCAGCGGCGACTTCCCCTCGCCCGGCCATCTGGCCCGGGCCGTCGCCGCGACACCGGCCGCCGTCTACAACGTCTACGGATGCACCGAGGGCTCCTCCCTCGTCACCGTCCACCCGGTGCACACCGACCCCGCCGCGCTCAGCCCCACGGAGCCGGTGCCGGTCGGCCGGCCGCTGCCCGGGATGACCGCCGAGGTCCTCGACGAACAGCTCCGCCCCTGCCCGCCGGGCACCCCGGGGGAGCTGTGCATCGGCGGCGCCGGTGTCGCCCTCGGCTACACCGGCGACGAAGCGCTGACGAAGGCGCGGTTCGTCCGCCGCCCGGGGCCGGACGGCGGGGTGATCTACCGCACCGGCGACCGGGCCAGGACCACCGCCGAAGGGGACATCGTGCTCATCGGGCGCGCGGACGGCATGGTCAAGATCCGGGGCTTCCGTGTGGAGACCGGAGCGGTGGAACTGGCCCTGAGGGCCCATCCGGACATCGACCGGGTGGTGGTCAAGGCGGACGGCGACGCGGTCTCGCAGAAGCGGCTCATCGCCTTTTACACCACCCGCGACGGCGTCCGCCCGCCCGCCGGCGACCTCATCGGCCATCTCCGGGACACGGTGCAGGACTATATGATCCCGTCCGCCTTCCACCGGCTCACCGAGTTCCCGGTGAATGTGAACGGAAAGATCGACCGGAGCCGGCTGACCGCCCCCGATGCCCCGTCCCGGCCCGCCGCCACGGCCCGGGGCGGCGACGGCGACGGCGCGCCCGGCCCCCTGGTCGCCGCGGTGCTCCGCACCTGGCAGGACGTCATCGGTACGCGGGAGTGCGCGCCGGACGAGGGATTCCTCCAGCAGGGCGGAACCTCGCTCCACTTCGTCCGGCTCGCCGCCGGTCTGCGGACGGTCTTCGGCGTGGACATCCCGGTGGAGGAGATCTTCCGGTACGACAGCGCGGTGAAGCTGGCGCGGCGTATCGAGGAGCTGCGGTCCGCCGCCCGCCCGTGACCGCGCGGCACCCGCCCGGCCCCGGGCCGCCGAGCGGACCCTTCCCTCTCCCGCGCCCCGGCCGGGAACCCTTCGGACCACCTCGGCCGGGGCGGACACCGCCCCGGCCGGCCCGGCCGCGCGTGACGCCGGCCGGGACAGCGAAAGCGGAGTCCTCATGCCTGTTGCCATCACGGTGCTCGGGGTCGCGGTCTTCAGTCTCAACACGACGGAGATCATGATCGCGGGCCTGCTGCCCAGTCTCTCCGCCGAGTTCGGTGTCTCGGTGTCCACCGTCGGATATCTGATCTCCGTCTACGCGCTGGGCATGGTGGTGGGCGGCCCGGTGCTGACGGTCGCGCTGCTGCGCGTCCCCCGCAAGGCCGCGCTCACCGGTCTGCTCGCCGTGTTCGTGGCCGGGCAGGCGCTCGGCGCGCTGGCCGAGCAGTTCTGGGTGCTCGTCGTCGCCCGGATCGTCACGGCGCTCGCCGCCTCGGCGTTCTTCGGGATCGCGGTCGCGGTGAGTGTGCGGCTGGTCCCGTCCGAGCGGCGCGGCCGGGCGCTGGCCACCCTCTTCGGCGGTCTGATGGTCGCGCATGTCGTGGGACTCCCCGCGGCGACCCTGGTCGACCAGCACTTCGGCTGGCGGGCCAGCTTCTGGGCGGTGGCCGGACTCGCCGCGCTGAGCGCGCTCGCCGTGGCGCGTCTCGTGCCCGCCACCGGGGCGGCGGAGCGGCTCGATGTCCGGGGGGAGCTGGCGGCCTTCCGCAATGGCCCGCTCTGGGCCGCGTACGGCACCAATGCCCTGATCATCGGCGCGATCATGGCGGCGAACAGCTACTTCTCGCCGATCTTCGTCGATGTCACCGGCTTTCCGCCCTCGGCGGTGCCCTGGCTCTTCGGGCTCTTCGGGGCCGGCACGATCATCGGGAACATGGTCATGGGCCGATTCACCGACCGGTACATGATGCCGATGCTCGGCTGGGGCTTCGCCGCCCTGGCGGTGGTGCTGGCGGTGTTCGCGCTGGTGGCGCGCGATCCGGCGGCGACGCTGGCCGCGGTCGCGGTGCTCGGGCTGATCGGGCTGCCGCTCAGCCCCGTAATGAGCACCCGGGTGATCCAGGTCTCCAACGAGGGGCCGCTGGTGTCCACGGTCAACGCCTCGGCGGTGAATGTCGGAGTGGTGGTCGGCCCCTGGGCGGGTGGTCTGGCCATCGACGCGGATCTGGGGCTGACCTCCCCGCTGTGGATCGGCTGCGCGATGGCGGTGGCCGGACTGCTGGCGATCCTGCCGGTGGTGCTCGGCGGCCGTACGGAGCACGGCGCCGCCGCCGGGGAGGTGGCGGAGCCCGTGGACCGGGCCGCCGAGCGCACCGCCGGCTGAGCGGTGTTCCGCGCCGGGGACCGGGTACCCGAGGGTTACCGGTCGCCGGCGCGGGCGACGTCCGCCAGTTTCCGCATGGTCCCCGGAACCGGCGCCGCCACCGTGGTCCCGAAGGCGTCACCGGCCGACGGGCCCTCGATCTCCACCCCGTGCGTGATCCGGGTGGCTCCGCCGGCCTCGCCGGCCAGCCGGTGCGCGAAGCGGATGACGGTCCCGTCCGCCATACGGGTCTCGGTGCGGAATCCGGAGAGCCTCTCCGCCTCGGTCACCCTGATCGGAATCGGAGGCAGTTCGTGCAGATGCAGCGTGCCGCCGGCGCCGGCGGCGAAGGGCCGGTCCAGAATCAGTTCCCTGACCTCCCGGTCCCATTCGGGCCAGCGCGCCGGGTCCTCGTAACAGGCCCAGACCGCCTCCGGCGTGGCACTGGTGGTGATGGTGTGCTCATACGTCCACATGGAATCCCTCGCGATGCTGGAGAAGGCCGCCACCCCGGTGCGGATGATTGCCGTCGAGAAACCATATGCGATAGGGTGGGGTCGGGGGAAACGGAGGTGGAGAACACGCCATGAGCCCCGTCAGCAACGACATCGTGGTACGAGGTGGCCGGGAGAACAATCTCAAGGACATCTCCCTGACCATCCCCAAAGGGAAACTCACCGTCTTCGCCGGACTCTCCGGATCGGGGAAGTCCTCGCTGGTCTTCGACACGATCGCGGTCGAATCACAGCGGCAGCTCAACGAGACCTTTCCCGCCTTTGTCCGCAACCGGCTCACCCGCCGCGAACGGCCCCGTGCCGAGGCCATCGAGAATCTCTCCACGGCGATCGTCGTCGACCAGAAACCCCTCGGCGGCAGCTCGCGCTCCACGGTCGGCACCCTCACCGATGTCCACCCCGTCCTGCGGGTGCTCTTCTCCCGGTACGGACGGCCGAGCGCCGGCCCGTCCAGCGCCTACTCCTTCAACGATCCGCGCGGCATGTGCCCCGACTGCGAGGGCCTCGGCCGGACCATCGGCGTCGAGCCCGGCCGGCTCATCGACGAGAGCCGCACCCTCAACGAGGGCGCCCTCACCTTCCCCTCGTTCGCCATCGGCAGCGCGCAGTGGCAGCTCTACGCCGAGTCCGGACTCTTCGACCCCGACAAACCCATCGCCGACTTCACCGCCAGGGAACGCGAACTCCTCCTGCACGGCAGCGGTTTCTCCGTCAAGCGCCGCACCCGGCACAGTGTCTTCCGCAATGAGTACGAGGGTGTCCTCACCCGCTTCAACCGCCGCTACCTCAAGCGGGACGCCGACTCGCTCAGCGACCGCGACCGCCGGGCCGTCGCCGGCGTGGTGCGCGAGGAGGTCTGCTCCCGGTGCGGTGGCGCCCGGCTCAACCAGGCCGCTCTCCGCACCCGCGTCGGCCGCCACACCATCGCCGGCCTCTGCGCGATGGAGGTCAGCGAACTCATCCGCGTCCTCGACGCCATCGACGACCCCGCGCCGGGGGCGGTCCTCTCCGCCGCGCTCGCCACCCTGCGCCGGATCGAGGACATCGGACTCGGCTACCTCAGCCTCGACCGGGCGTCCTCCACGGTCTCCGGCGGCGAGGGCCAGCGGCTGAAGACCATCCGCCACCTCGGCAGCGGCCTCACCGACGTCATCTACATCTTCGACGAGCCCAGCGTCGGCCTGCACCCCCGCGATGTCGACCGGCTCACCGGACTGCTGCGCGCCCTGCGCGACAAGGGCAACACCGTCCTCGTGGTCGAGCACGACCGCTCCGTCATCGCCGCCGCCGACCATGTCGTGGAGCTGGGACCCGGCGCGGGCGCGCACGGCGGCTCCGTCGTCTACCAGGGCACCCCCGGCGGCCTGCGGAGAGCCGACACCGTCACCGGGCGCCAACTGCGCCGCCGCCCCCGGGTGAAGAAGACCTTCCGCACCGCCGGGCCCACCCTCACGGTGCGCGACGCGGATCTGCACAATCTGCGGAACATCACCGTGGAGGTGCCCACCGGAGTGCTCACCGCCGTCACCGGCGTCGCCGGCTCCGGCAAGAGCAGCCTGGTGTCGGGCGCGCTCGCCGCCCAGTACCCCGAGGCCATCAGCGTCGACCAGTCGTCCACCGGCATCTCGCCCCGTGCCACCCCCGCCACCCACACCGGCGTCATGGACACCGTGCGACGGCTGTTCGCCCGGGCCGGCGGCGTCGGGCCGGGACTGTTCAGCTTCAACTCCGACGGCGGCTGCCCCGAGTGCAAGGGCCGCGGCGTCATCCAGACCGACCTGGCCTTCCTCGACCCCGTCACCGTCACCTGCGAGGCCTGCGAGGGGCTGCGCTACCGCCCCGAGGCCCTCGCCCACCGGCTGGACGGCCACACCATCGTGGACGTCCTCGGCCTCACCACCGACGACGCCCTGGACTTCTTCACGGAGAGCACCGTGGAGCGCCGGCTGCGCGCCCTCCAGGACGTGGGCCTCGGCTATCTCACCCTCGGGCAGCCCCTGTCCACCCTCTCCGGCGGGGAGCGGCAGCGGCTGAAGCTCGCGGGCCGCCTCCACGAGGAGGGCGACCTCTACCTCTTCGACGAACCGACCACCGGACTGCACATGGCCGATGTGGCGGGTCTGCTCGATCTGCTCGGCCGGCTGGTGGACGGCGGCAACACCGTCGTCGTCGTGGAACACGACCTGGATGTCGTCAGATCGGCCGACTGGGTCATCGACCTCGGCCCGGGCGCCGGACACCACGGAGGGCGCGTCGTCTTCCAGGGCACCCCGGCCGAGCTGCTCACCGCCGAGGGCTCCCTCACCGGCGAGCACCTCAGAGCCGCCACCCGGGCCTGACCCGCACCGGCCCGGGACCGTTGCCACCCGTACGACGCGAACGCGCCGGAGCCGCGGCCCCACCGGCGGCCGACTGCTTCCGGCACCCCCGGCCCGCGGCCGTGGCGGCGCGGGCACGGCGGGCACCACCACCCGCCGCCACCGTCAGCGAACAGGAGAAACAGCGTGACACCCACCAGCAGTGCCGTGGAACTCACCAGCCGTGGAGGGGAACAGCTCCAGCTCCAGACCGATGAACTCCGGGCCGCCGGACCCGCCGTCCGGATCGAACTGCCCGAGGGTCTCACCGCCTGGTCCGTGACGCGCGGGGACATCGCCAAGCGGCTCCTCTCCTCCCCGGACGTCTCCAAGGACGCCCGCAAGTCCTGGCCCGGCTACGAGCCCGGGGCCATACCCTGGCTCAACCCCTGGGTGGACGTCGCCTCCATGTTCACCACCGACGGAGCCGACCACGAACGGCTGCGCGCCCTGGTCGGCAAGGCGTTCACCCCCCGGAGCGTCCAGGAGCTGCGCCCCGCCATCGAGAAGATCACCGCCGATCTGCTGGAGACGATGGCGGCCGGCGACCCCGGCCGGCCCGTCGATCTGCGCGCCGCCTTCTCCCACCAGCTCCCCAACCGGGTCATCTGCGACCTCTTCGGCATGCCGGAGGAGGACCGGCCGGCGATGCTGCACGCCATCTCGGCGTCCCTCGACACCGAGGCCACCGAGGAGGAGGCCGCCGCCACCCGCGACACCATGATGAACGCCATGCGGCACCTGGTGGAGACCAAGCGCCGCGAACCCGGTGACGACATGACCAGTGCGCTGATCGCCGCGCAGACGGAGGACGGCGAACGGCTCACCGACCACGAGATGGTCTCCACCCTCTTCAATATGATCGCGGCCGGGACCGAGACGACGACCTCGCTCATCAACCACGCCGTATGCGAACTCCTCACCCACCGCGACCAGCTCGAACTCGCTCTCGGCGAGCCCGGCCGCTGGGACGACGTGGCGCAGGAGACCCTGCGGCTGCACGCGCCGATCATGCATCTGCCGCTGCGGTACGCCACCGCCGACATCGATCTCGGCGAGGGGGTGGTGCTCCGCACGGGGGACACCATCGTCATCCACTTCGGCGCGCACGGGCGCGACCCCGAGGCTCACGGGGACCCCGGGGCCTTCCGGCTGGACCGCGCCGACAAGGCGCATCTCGCCTTCGGCTTCGGTGTCCACTACTGCATCGGCGCGCCCCTGGCGAAGCTGGAGGCGGGGGTGGCGCTGCCGCGGTTGTTCGAGCGGTTTCCCGATATGGATCTCGCGGTGGGGAGGGAGAGGCTGGAGCCTCAGAGGTCTTTCATCGGGAACGATTACGAGACGCTGCCGGTGCTGCTGCACGGACACGCGGCCTGACCCCCGCCCCCGGGCTACGGGTGACCCGGGCGATTTCAGCCCGTCCGGCGTTTGAGGACGGACCCTGCGCCGCGGGACCCCGCACGGTGCGGGCCACAGTCGGGGGCCGGGCCCCCGAACCCCCGCTTCTCCATCTCCCCTCCGGCAGGGAGAGGCGGGTGTGCCAGGGTGGGAGGATGACGTGGAACGGTGACGACTACCAGGCCCGGTTCGAGCGGATCGCCGCCGGCGGCGGCGATGTCCACGGTGAGGCCGCGCTCGTGCGCTCCCTCACCCCCACCCCGGGGACAGTGCTCGACGCCGGCTGCGGCACCGGCCGGGTCGCCATCGAGCTGGCCCGGCACGGGATCGACGTCACGGGGGTGGACATCGACGACTCGATGCTCACCACCGCCCGGCGCCTCGCGCCGGACCTCCCCTGGCACCGGCGCGACCTGGTCGGCCTCGACCTGGGGCGGTCGTTCGACGCCGTGGTGATGGCGGGCAACGTCCCGCTCTTCACCCCGCCCGGGACCGAGCCCGCCCTGGTCGCCTCGGTTGCGGCCCACCTGCGGCCGGGCGGCCGTCTCGTCGCGGGGTTCTCCCTGGACCGCGGCTACACCCTGGACGACTACGACACACACTGCCGAGCGGCGGGACTCGCCCTCGAAGCGCGGTACGCGACCTGGTCCCGCGACCCCTGGACCGGTGGCGGGTACGCCGTATCGGTGCACCGCCGGCCCTGACCGCCGACGCCGCGAGGCGCGCGGCGGCCGGGCCGGCCCCGTCATCGCTCGCCGCTCACTCCGTCTCCAGGCGGAAGTCGAAGACGGAGGAGTCGAAGCGGCTGTAGCCCTCGTAGTCCACGAGGTCGTACAGATCACGCCGGTGCTGCATCTCGTCGAGCCGGTTGGTGAGCGAGCCCTCGTCCAGCAGGGTGCTCAGACCGCGGTCCGCGGCCCCCATCGCCATCCGCAGCAGCGAGACCGGCCAGATCACGATGTTGACGCCGACGTCCCTCAGCTGGTCGGCGGTGAACAGCTCGCTCTTGCCGAACTCGGTCATATTGGCGAGGAGCGGCACATCGATCGCCGCGCGGACGCGGGCGAACTCCTCCAGGGTCCGCAGCGCCTCCGGGAAGACCGCGTCCGCGCCGGCGTCCACCAGCCGGCGGGCCCGCTCGATCGTCGCCTCGACGCCCTCGGCGGCGCGCACGTCGGTGCGGGCCACCAGCAGGAAGTCGGGATCGCGCCGGGCGTCCACGGCCGCCCTGATCCGCCGTACCGCGGTCCCGGCGCCGACCACCTGCTTCCCGTCGAGGTGGCCGCAGCGCTTGGGGTTCACCTGGTCCTCGATGTGCAGACCCGCGAGACCGGCGTCCTCCAGTTCCTGGACGGTGCGCGCGATGTTCATCGGCTCGCCGAATCCCGTATCGGCGTCGGCGAGGGTGGGCAGGTCGGTGACCCGGGTGATCTGCCGGGTGCGGGCCGCGACCTCGGTGAGGGTCGTCAGCCCGATGTCCGGAAGTCCGAGATCGGCGCTCAGCACCGCCCCCGACACATAGACACCGTCGAAGCCCCGGCGCTCGATGAGCCGCGCCGAGAGCGGGTTGAAGGCGCCGGGCAGCCGCAGCAGTTCACCGGAGGCCAGCCGCCGGCGGAAGGACTGGCGCTTCTCGGTGGGGGTTCGCGTCGTGTAGAGCATCGCCCGCTCCTCAGAGAATTCCGGGTCGCCCGGCGGGCGGCAGCTGGCCCGCCCGGACGACGAAGGTCAGGTCCCGGACCTCGTCCGCCGTCAGCTCCGGGAGCCGCAGCGCCAGACCGAGGAACCGCTTCACCTCGTCGTCGCCCAGCACGGGTGTCGCGAGGGTGCGGAACTTCTCGACGTACTCCTCCCGGGCGAAGGGGCGGGCCCCGGCGGGGTGCGCGTCCGCGACGGCGATCTCGTCCTCGACGGTCCGGCCGTCCAGGAACGTCACCACGACCCGGCCGCCGTACGACTGGCTGTCGCCGGCCGCGTGGTACCGCTCCGTCCACACCGGGTCCTCGACCGTGGTGATCTTCTGCCAGAGCGCGACGGTGTCGGGGCGTGTGGCCCGCTCGGTGGCGTACGAGTCGACATGGTGCCAGCGCCCGTCCTGGAGCGCGACGGCGAGGATGTAGGGCAGCGAGTGGTCGAGTGTCTCCCGCGAGGCGCGCGGGTCGTACTTCTGCGGGTCGTTCGCGCCCGAGCCGATGACGTAGTGGGTGTGGTGCGAGGTGTGGACCACTATGCTCTCGACCCCGGCGGGGTCCGCCGCCTCGGGGTGTTCGCGCAGCAGCCTCCGCGCCAGGTCGATCCAGGCCTGGGCCTGGTACTCCGCCGAGTGCTCCTTGGTGTAGCTGAGCAGAATCGCCTCCTTGGGCTCTCCCGGACCCGGGAGCGGCACCTCGTACCGTCCGTCCGGGCCGTCGAGCAGCCAGGCGATGACCCCGTCCTCGCCCTCGTAGATCGGGGCCGGGCTCGTCTCCCCGCGCATCGCCCGGTCCACCGCCTCCACGGCGAGCTTCCCGGCGAACCCGGGCGCGTACGCCTTCCACGAGGAGATCTCGCCCTTGCGGGACTGGCGGGTCGTGGTCGTGGTGTGCAGCGCCTGGCCGATGGCCTGGTGGATCACCTCGGGGTCCAGGCCGAGCAGCGTTCCGATGCCCGCCGCGGCCGACGGGCCGAGGTGCGCGATGTGGTCGATCTTGTGCTTGTGCAGGCTGATGGCGCGCACGAGGTCGATCTGGAGCTCGTAGCCGGTCGCGATGCCGCGGACGAGCGCCCGCCCGTCCCTGCCGGCGTGCTGTGCCACGGCGAGGACCGGCGGGATGTTGTCACCGGGGTGCGAGTAGTCCGCGGCCAGGAAGGTGTCGTGGTAGTCGAGTTCGCGGACCGCGACCCCGTTGGCGTACGCCGCCCATTCGGGACTGGTGCGCACATCCGGCCCCAGCGCGAAGAGCGTCGCCCCCGCGCCCCCGCGGCTCGGCGCGTGCGACAGGGCCTGCTCGCGCGCCGACGACGGCGCCGAGCGGCCGACGGAGGCCGCCGCGACGGCCGCGTTGTCGATGAAGCGGTTGACGATCATCTCGGTGACGGAGTCGCCGACCTCGACCGGGTCCGTGGCCACCTGCGCCATCTTCCAGGCCAGTTGCTCCTCGCGTGGGAGGTTCTCCTCGCTGCGGTGGGATCGGAGGGGGTGGTTTCTCATCGGGGCGTCTCCGTTGCTGTGGTGGGGCCGGGGCCCTCGGACGCGTCCCGCTCGGCGGGACGCCAGGACTGGCGGAAGTGCTCGACGCTGTTGTGCAGATGAACCTGGGTGGCGTGCAGGGCGAGCGCCGCGTCGCGCCGGGAGATGGCCCGGGCGATGAGCGAGTGTTCCGAAGCGGAGGCCTCCAGCCGGCCCTGGGAGTGGCCGGCCATGCGGCGCACCCGGGCGACATGGGTCCGCAGATTCTCCATCGCGTCGGCGAGGAAGGAGTTGTCCGCCGCCTCGCCGATGGCGGTGTCGAACCGCCGGATGAGCGCGAAGTACTCGCTCACCTGGGCGTCCGAGACGGCCGGGCCGCGGAAGAGGGTGTGCCACCGGGTGAACTGGTCCCCGAAGGCGGCGAAGACGACGGGCTCGCCACGGACCGCGGCGAGCTGCGCGGCCTGGGCCTCCAGACAGGCGCGCAGTTCGAAGAGGCTCCGCACATCGCGGTCGTGGACCTGGGTGACGACGAGGCCCCGCTTGCCCGACGGCTCGACGAGGCCCTCCGCGGACAGGCGGCGCAGGGCCTCGCGCACGGGGGTGCGGGAGACTCCCAGCCGCTCGGACTGCTCCACTTCTAAGAGGGGAGCACCGGGGGGCAGGACACCGTCGAGTATCTCCGACCGCAGGTGTGCGTAGGCACGTTCCGCGGCGGTGGGGGAAGTGGTCGACATGGGCGGAGTGTATACACGAGTTGGTCCCTCGGTCACGATAGACCGCTATATCTGCACAGACTCTTGTGGGCACCCCGCTGTCTGTATACATTCCGTCTCCCACGACACTCCGTCCGAGAGACAAGGACGTCTCCATGAAGTTCACCCGTACCGCCGCCGCAGCAGCGGTCGCTGTCCTTGCCCTCAGCGCATGCGGCAGCGGCAGCGACACCTCGTCGGGCGACAAGCCCCGGGGCGGCGGGCAGTTCCAGGCGCTCGACCGGCTTGAGATCATCGCGCCCGCGGCGCCGGGCAGCGGCTGGGACCAGGCCGCCCGCGCCGTCCAGGACGCGCTGAGATCCACCGACCTCGCGAAGGCACCGGAGGTGAAGAACGTCCCGGGGGCCTCGGGCACCGTGGCCCTCGCACAGGTCGCGCCCCAGAAGGGCAAGAAGGACCTCTGGATCGCCTCGGGCCTCGCCATGATGAGCGGTGTCATCAGCAACGGCACCGATGTCACGCTGGACGACCTCACCCCGCTCGCCCGGCTCATGGGCGAGTACGAGGTCATCGTCACGCCCGAGGACTCGCCCTACGACTCGGTCGAGGACCTCTTCGCGGCGATCAAGAAGGACCCCAAGTCGGTCTCCATAGCGGGCGGCTCGGCCGGCAGCGCCGACCACATCTTCATCGGCCTGCTCGCCGAGCACTACGGCGTCAAGCCCGCCGACGTCAACTATGTGCCGTACAGCGGTGGTGGCGAGGCGACCACGGCGATCCTCGGCGGCAAGGTCCAGGCGGGCGTCTCGGGCCTCAGCGAGTTCTCCGCCCAGATCAAGGACGGCAAGATGAAGGGTCTCTTCGTCTCGTCGCTCAAGCCCATGGAGGGCGTCGAGTTCGCCCAGACCGCCGCCGACGTCGACCCGTCGCTGGAGTTCCAGAACTGGCGCTCGATGATGGCCCCGGGCGGCATGGACGCCGCGACCAGGACCCAGCACGTCGAGGCCCTGAAGCGGATGCACGACTCGCAGGCCTGGAAGGACCTCGTCGTCAAGAACGCCTGGAACGACAACTTCATCGCCGGTGACGAGTTCGGCACCTGGCTGAAGGAGGAGAACACCCGGGTCAAGGGAGTCCTCGACAAGCTCGGCCTGTCCAAGAAGTAACCCCCGAGTCCCGTGGTGGGGTGCCCGCCGCTCCGTGCGGGCACCCGCCGACCGGCGTGAGAAAGGCACTCCCATGAGCACCCACCCGACACCACCCGAGCCACCCCCGGCCCCGGCCCCCGAACACCGGGGTGCGGCCCTGGGCGAGTGGGCCGTGACCGCCGGGCTCCTCGCCATCGGCGTGGTCATCCTGCTCGACGGCATCGGGCAGGCGGCCTCCACCTCCGCGTCGGGGGTCGGAGCCGGCTTCATGCCGAAGGTGGTCGGCGTTCTGCTCATCGTCCTCGCGGCCGTCCTCGGTGTCCAAGTGGCCCGGGGACAGCGCGGTGAGGCCGATTCGGCCGAGGGCGACGTCGATGTCCGCACCACCAAGTGGATACCGTTCGCCGTCTGCACGGCAGCCGTGCTGATCTTCATCGCCGGTGTCGAGACGCTCGGCTATGTCATCGTCTCCGCGCTCGCGTTCTGGCTCACCGCCTGGGCCGTCGGGGCCCGGAGCCACCTCAGGTCGGCGGGTATCGCCGTCGTGCTCTCCCTCGTGGTGTACCTCGTCTTCACCCGGGCCCTCGGCATCTCGCTCGCCCCCGGTGTGCTGGAAGGGGTGCTCTGATGTCGGGCTGGGAAGGACTCCTCCACGGGCTCTCGCACGCCGTCACCCCGGAGAATCTGCTCTTCGCGCTGATCGGCACCATGGTCGGGACACTGATCGGTGTACTGCCGGGCATCGGCCCCGCGCTGACCATCGCCCTGCTCCTGCCGATGACCTACGGCCTGGAGCCGGCCGGCGCGTTCATCATGTTCGCCGGCATCTACTACGGCGCCATGTACGGCGGATCGACCACGGCGATCCTGCTGAAGACCCCCGGCGAGTCCGGTTCGGTCATCACCGCGATCGACGGCAACAAGATGGCACGCGGGGGCCGCGGTGCCGCCGCCCTGGCCGCCGCCGCCATCGGATCGTTCGTCGCCGGGACCATCGCCACACTTCTGCTCGCCTTCTTCGCGCCGTGGATGGTGGAGGTCGCGATCCGGCTGGGCGCCCAGGACTACTTCGCGCTCATGGTGGTCGCCTTCCTCACCGTCAGCGCGCTCGTCGGCAGCTCACCCCTCCGCGGCCTCGTCTCCATGGCACTCGGGCTCGCCGTCGGCCTCGTCGGACTCGACTTCCAGAGCGGCCAGCAGCGTCTGACCTTCGGACAGGTGCCCCTGCTCGACGGCATCGACACGGTCGTCCTCATCGTCGCCCTCTTCGCGATGGGCGAGGTGCTCTATGTGGCGGCCCACCAGGCGTCGAGCCGCTTCGACATCATGCCCGTGCGCAAGGGCAAGCGCTGGATGAGCCGCGAGGACTGGCGGCGCTCCTGGCGGCCCTGGCTGCGCGGAACCTCCATCGGCTTCCCGCTCGGGGTGATCCCCGCGGGCGGCTCCGAGATACCGACCTTCCTCTCCTACACCCTGGAACGGAAGCTGTCCAAGCGCCGGGAGGAGTTCGGCCACGGCGCGATCGAGGGGGTGGCGGGGCCGGAGGCCGCGAACAACGCCAACGCCGCCGGCACCCTCGTACCCCTGCTGACGCTCGGCATCCCCACCTCCGCCACGGCGGCCGTCATCCTCGTCGCCTTCCAGCAGTACGGCATCCAGCCCGGCCCGCAACTGCTGGACACCCAGGGCGCGCTCGTCTGGGGGCTCATCGCCAGCCTGCTCATCGCGAACGTCATCCTGCTCGGGCTGAATCTGCCGCTCATCGGCCTCTGGGTGAAGATCCTCAAGATCCCCAAGCCCTATCTCTTCGCCGGGATCATGGTCTTCGCGCTGCTCGGCACCTACGCCGTGAACGGCAGCCCGTTCGATGTGGGAGTGCTGCTCTTCTTCGGTCTCGCCGGCTATCTCATGCGCCGGTTCGGCTTCCCCGTGTCACCGATGATCGTGGGCGCGATCCTCGGGCCGCTCGCGGAGGTCCAGCTGCGGCGGGCGCTCGACATCGCGGGCGGTGACATCACCACGCTGGTGTCGACGCCGTTCACGATCGCCGTGTACCTCACGCTGGCCGCCGTCCTCCTCGGCGGGTTCCTGCTCCGCAGGGCGGCGCGGCGCCACAGCCCCGTGCCCGCCGGAGCCGGCCGCGACGACGAGGTTCCCGAGCTCCGGGAGTCCTCGGACCGTTGAGACTCCCCGGGCCCCCGAGGGTCCCCGCGGCCCTCCTGTTCCACGCGTTCCTCCTCCAGCTCGCCGCGTACATCGTCCGGCCGACCTCGGCCTACCGCGCGATCGAGCTGGGGGTGGACCCGCGGCTGGTGGGCCTCATCGCCGCGAGCTTCGCTCTCCTGCCGCTCGTCGTCGCCGTCTCGATCGGGCGCTGGAACGACAGCGGCCATGTCGGGCCGAGCCTGGTCATCGGCGGTCTGCTGATGACCGGAGCGGGGGTGGGGGTCCTCACCTGGTCGGAGAATCTGGCGAGCCTGCTGATCTGGAACGCCGTCGTCGGCCTCGGGCACCTCCTCGCGATCGTCGGCCAGCAGACACTGGTCGCCCGGCTCGGGCGCGAGCGGCTCGACTCCGCCTTCGGCACCTACACCTTCGTGGGCTCGCTGGGCCAGGCGGCGGCGCCGCTGGTGCTGTCGGTCGTCGGGGGGAGCGCGGTGCTCCCGGACACCGGTCTCCTCTTCGCCATCTACACGGGCACCTGTGTGGCCCTGCTCGCGGTGACCGGACTTCTGGCCCCGCCGGGGACCGCCGACCGGAAACCCGGCGGCGGTCAGTCGCTGCGCTCCGCCCTCCGTGTCCCCCGGACGACCCGGCGCACCATGACGGGCGCGATGCTGCTCAGCATGCTCGTCCTCGCGGCGGTCGACCTGATACAGGTCTACCTCCCCGCTCTCGGGGTGGAGCGTGAGATCCCGTCGGCGACCGTCGGTGTGCTGCTGGCGGTGCGCGCGGCGGCGACGATGGCCTCGCGGCTCGGACTGGCCCGGCTGGCCGACCGGGTGGGCAGGACCCGGCTCGCCCATGTTTCCACCATCGTCGCCGGCGCGGCCGTGGGCGCCCTCGCCGTTCCCGGGCCGGTCGTGGTCTCGGGGCTCCTGCTCGCCGTCGCCGGATTCGCCCTCGGGATCGGCCAGCCGCTCTCCATGTCGATCGTGACCGCCGCCGCGCCGCCCGGCACCGTCTCCACCTGGCTGGCCCTGCGCCTGAGCGGCAACCGCGTCGGCCAGTCACTGATCCCCGCCGTGCTCAGCGCGTTCACGGGCAGCATCGGGACGGGCGGGATCTTCGTGGTCACGGGGATCGGACTGCTCGGCACGGCGGCCGCCGCGCGGTTCCTGATCAGCGACGATCCCTGACCGGTTCGCCCGGCCCGGGGCGGCCCCGGTTCTCCCGGGCCCTGGTCGCGAACACCCAGCGGTTGCCGGCCAGCGCGTCGTTCGGCTCGGGCAGCGGGCCCCGCCCGAGCCGGCGGGTGAAGTCGAAGGGGGTGAGGACCGACGTGGACCAGCCCCGGCCCGCCAGATCACCGGTGGAGTCGGGCCGGGGCTCCCTGTCGAACAGACCCAGCAGATCGATGCCGATCTGCTCCGCCGTCGCGGTGTAGAGCGGACTGTCGCGGTACGCCAGCAGATCCGGCTCCAGTTTGACCTCGAACGCCAGGGCGCTCCCCTCGGTGCTCAGCCGGTCCACCGTCCCGATGAGAGACGACTCCGTGGCGGGAGGCAGATAGAACAGCAGCCCCTCGGCCAGCCAGACGCTCGGCGCGGCCGGGTCGAAGCCCGCGCCGGTGAGCGCCCCGGCCCAGTCGGCGCGCAGATCGACCGGGATCGGCACGCGCGCGGCCCTCGGCGCGGCCGAGACCCCGTCGAGCACCCGGTGCTTGAAGGCGAGCACCCCCTCCCGGTCCATCTCGAAGACCACACAGCCGGAAGGCCAGTCGAGCCGGTACGCCCGTGCGTCGAGCCCCGCCCCGAGCAGCACCACCTGACGGGCGTCCCCCGAGCGCACCGACCGGAGGAGGAAGTCGTCGAGGACCCTCGTCCGCAGACCGAAGTAGCGCGCGAAGCGCCCCCACAGCGGGTTCGCCTCCCCGTCCGCGACCTGCTCCGGGCGGACCGGCCACCCCGCGGACGCCGGCGCGGCGCGGACGAAGTGCTCCGCGTAGACGTCCCGTGCCAGGGCGTCGTGACGGTGGGTCTCGATCGCCCGTGCCGCGGCGACCAGCAGAGCGGTCACGCCGATGCCTCCCTCCACTCCCTCGGTACCGGTGTGAGGGGGCGCTGTGCCGGTCATCTGTCCTCCTGGGACGAGTGGGGACCACGGAACGCCGCGCTCACCGGCTCCCCCGCTCCGGCAGCAGCACGGGCTTGACCACACGGCCCGCGTCGCAGTCCCGCTCGGCCTCGTTCACCTCGGCCAGCGGGTAGGTGCGGATCAGCTCGTCGAAGGGGAACCGTCCGGCCTGCCACAGCCCGGTGAGCCGCGGGATCAGCAGGCCCGGCACGGCGTCCCCCTCGCAGATGTGGGAGATTCTCCGGCCCCGGTCCAGCGTTCCCGGCTGGAGCGCCAGCGCGGTGTGGAGCCGGGCCACCAGGCCGAGGTGCCCGGCCGGGCGCAGCGCCCGGAGCGCGTCGTTGATCAGCGGGGCGGAGGCCGTGGTGTCCAGCGCGTACTGTGCGCCGCCGTCGGTCAGCCGCGCGATCAGGCCGGGCAGGCCGGCCGAGGCGGAGTGCAGCGGGACCGCGCCGAACCGCTCGGCGAGTGCCAGCCGTTCGGGGTGGCGGTCGACGGCGACGACCGTCGCTCCCGAGGCGGCGCACGCCATCACCGCGGCCAGGCCCACCGCGCCCGCGCCGAGAACCGCCACGGTGTCGCCGGGCCCCGCCCCGAAGGAGTGGAGAACCGCCCCGGCGCCGGTGAGGAAGCCGCAGCCGAGCGGCCCCAGCAGTTCGATCGGGAGCGAGGGGTCGACCCGCACGGCGTTGCGGGCCGCGACGATCGCGTACTCGGCGAACGAGGACTGGCCGAACCACCGCGGGGCCAGCCGGCCCCCGGCCGCGTCGGTGAACCGCGCGGCGCTCTCCGCGCGCCCCCCGAAGAGGTTGAGCGGGGCGAAGGACTCGCAGTGGGCCGGGGCGGCGCCCAGGCAGCTCCGGCAGCGCCCGCAGGAGTCGAAACTCAGCACGACATGGTCGCCGGTACGCAGACCGGTGCCCGGGCCGCCCGTCTCCACCACGACCCCGGCCCCCTCGTGGCCGAGGACCGCCGGCAGCGGTGAGCGGCCCGCGGGACGCCGGACCACGAGATCGGTCCGGCACATCCCGCAGCCGGCGATCCTGACGAGGATCTCGCCCTCGGCCGGACCCTCGTGCAGCAGCACCTCCTCCACCGCGAACCGGCCATCGGGCGAGCGCAGCACCGCCGCGTCGAACCGCATCCCCATGCCTCCCACGCCTCCTCATGCCTCTCACGCCTCTCACGCCTCCTCGGGACGGTGCAGAACGAACGGCCGGAGATTCCCGTACAGCCCCCAGGGCCCGCCCGCGACGCCCACGCCGCTCTCCTTGACGCCCGCGAAGGGCTGCGCGAGGGAGAGTTCGGCGTGGTGGTTGATCCACGCCGTCCCGCACTCCAGCCGCTCGGCCACCGACTCGGCCCGGTCGAGATCCGTCCCCCACACGGAGCCGCCCAGCCCGAAGCCGGTGCCGTTGGCGGCGGCCACGGCCTCGTCGAGACTCCCGTACGGCAGCACCGGCAGGACCGGGCCGAACTGCTCCCGCGTCACCACCGCGCTGTCGGGCGGCACATCGGTCAGGATCGTCGGGGCGTGGAACCAGCCCGGCCGGTCCAGCCGCCCGCCGCCGGCCGCGGCCCGGGCGCCGGCGGCCAGGGCCCGCGCCGTGCGGCGCTCGACCCGGGCCAGCTGGGGGGCGTTGTTGACCGGGCCCATCCGGGTGTCCGGATCGAGGCCGGCGCCGACGACCGTGCTCCTCGCCCGGTGCGCGAGCGCCTCGACGACGGCGGAGTGGAGCCGGGCCGGGGCGTAGACGCGTTTGACCGCCATGCAGACCTGTCCGCAGTTGCGGAACGCGGCCCAGAAGAGCCGGTCCGCGATCCCCTCCACATCCACGTCCTCCAGCAGGACAGCGGCGTCATTTCCCCCCAGCTCCAGGGTGACCCGGGCGAGCGAGGCCGCGGCTCCGCGCGCCACGGCCCTGCCGGTGGGAGCCGAACCGGTGAAGGTGACATGGCGGATGCCCGGATGGGAGGCGAGCCGGGCGCCGAGGGGTTCGTGGCCGGTGACGACGGTCAGCACGTCCTCGGGGAGCGCCGCGGAGACGACGGACACCAGCCGGCGGGTGGCGAGAGGGGTGTGGGGGGAGGGCTTGAGCACCACCGTGTTGCCGGCCGCGAGCGCGGGCGCGAACTTCGCCGACGCGAGCTGGAGGGGAAAGTTCCACGGGACGATCGCGGCGACGGGCCCGAGCGGCCGCCAGCGGATCTCGCCGCGCACCGGCCGGCCGTCCGCGATCGGCCGGCACTCGGGGGCGAGCCCGGCGAAGTACCGCAGCCGGGCCGCCGTGCGGGCGATCTCCGCGTACGACTCGGCCAGGGGCTTGCCCTGTTCCCGGGTGAGCAGGGGAGCGAGGTCGGCCCCGGCCGCCTCCACGGCGGCGGCCGCCGCGAGCAGCGCGCGGGAGCGGGCGGCGGGGTCGGCCCGCCAGCCGCGCCAGGCCTCGTGGGCCCGGCCGACGACGGCGTCCAGGGCGTCCGGCCGCAGATCCGGGGCCTCGTCGAAAGCCTCGCCGGTCGCCGGGTCGAGGACGGCGAAGCGCTCGCCGCCGCTCCCGGGCACACGACGGGGCCGGGGGGTCGCCATACCGGCGGTCAGCCCGCGGTGGTGACGGCGGCCGCGTGCTCCCGGGCCCGCCGGTCCATCTCCGCCCGGAAGGCGGCCACCAGCCGGGGCTGAATCCTCCCGGTGGTGCGGTCGCCCCCCTCGCAGACCGCCCCGCGCACCCCCACGATGTCCGCGCCCACACGGGTCAGCACCCCGAGATCGCCCACCCGCACACTGCCCGCGAGAGCGGCGAGCAGACCGGCGTCGTGGGCCCGCCGGACGAACTCCGCGCACGCGTCCGGCGGAACGTGGTCGAAGAGCCGGGTCCCGTCCTTGACCGCGGTGTCGAGCATCGCCGCGTCGGAGCCGGAGCGCAGCGCGATATCGGGCAGGGCGAGCGGATTGACACAGCCGATCCGGTGGGCGTCGGCATAGCCCGATGCGACGACGAACGCGTCCGGCCGGTACTCCTTGACCGCCCGGACGACCCCGCGCATCACCTCGACCGCCTGCTCCGGGGTCGTGCATCCATAGAGACCGACCTTGATGTACGCGGCTCCGGAGACGGCGGCGCCGAGCGCCGCCTGGGCCACCGTGCCGGGCTTGTACGGCACGTCTCCCACGGTGGCGGAGACCGGTTTGTCCGCCGGGACCGCTTCGCGGATCTCCCTGATCACCCACGGGAAGTTCGCGCCGAGCGAGCCCTCGTCGGGCTTCTTGACATCGACGATGTCGAGATGCTCCGCCGCCTTCGCGCAGTCGAGGGCCTCCTCGACACCGTCCGGGGAGATGAGAAGCAGCACGGTGGATTCCTTCCTCCGCGTGTCCACCCGGCCGCGCGGCAGAGATGCGGAGTCGCCTGGATCACATGCGGTCCGCTTCATCATCACCGCGGCCCGGGGCCCTCGGTAGGGCGCTCGGCGCCCGAAGAGAGATCTCCGCGGTGCGTGCCGTGTGCCGTGCACGCCGGTACGGAGCGGCGCTCGCCGATCCCTTCACGCCCCTCGGCACCCCGGCTCGGGACGCACCCCCGCCGACCTCCCCGGACCCGGAGGAGCCCTTGACCGCCCAACCGTCCGGCCAGCGGGCGCCGGTGCCGCCCACCCGCGCCCACAGCGCCGTTGACCTGCCTGTTAGCATCCGTGCCTCGTTACATGGTGACACCATCGGTCAGGGGAGACCGGGGTGGACTGCACCGGCGGCATCCCACGATGCCCTTCTTTCTTCTTCTGCCTTCGGGCAGTCAGGTTCTGGGGAGGACCCTGTTGACCGGATCGACTCAGCCGCGCCCGCGTGCGTCGGCGACCGGACGTGCGACCCGACGTGCGGACGGCCCGAAGGGGGTACGCCGGGGAGCCGCCGCGGCGGTGGCGCTGTCGGTCGGAGCGGGGCTGCTGACCACCGCCCCGCAGGCCCGGGCCCAGCTCCCGGCGCAGCCGCAGCCGCAGCCGCAGGCCAGGGCCGCGGGCGAGACGGTGCTGCCCGCCGCGACGCGGACCACGCCGCGTGAGCTGAGGGTCAGCGGACTCGGCCAGACCGGCTTCGCCTCGAAGCCCGAGGGCTCCGCGCACTACCGCTGGACCGAGTACGCGACGGGCAGGAGCTGGGATCTGTCCTGGCTGAGGAACCATCAGCCCCGGCCCGGCGCGTCCGACACCTTCCACGAGTACCGCTTGGGCACCTACCACTTCAGCGGCCCCGACGGAGGGGGCCGGGGCTCGGTCACCGTCCCCCGCGAGCTGCGCACCCTCAAGGTCGCCGGCACCACCGTCATCGCCGCGCGGATGGACGGCACCCGGACCGGGTCGCTTCATCTGCTGAAGCCCGGACCGGGCGGCTCCACCCTCCAGCGGCAGATCAGCGGCTTCCCGGGCAGCCCGTCGCCGGTCACCGTGGCCGTGCGGGACGCCCGCACCGCGCTGATCACCCACCGGGTGCTCGACGGGGAGACAGGACCCGGCGCCCACCAGGCGACTCTGGTCGATCTGGAGTCCGGCCGGATGACCCCGTTCCTTGAGCCCGTCCAGGGACGCGACTCACGCCGGTATCTGCTCTCCGACCAGTACATCGGATGGCGCGCGGAGAGCGGTGAGATCCGGCTCCAGCGCCGGGACGACCCGAACGCTCCGGAGATCGCCCTCACCGCCGACTCCCTGGCGGGGACCTCCGGCCACATCCTCGTCGGCGACCATGTGGTGGCGCGGGAGGCGGGCGAGCTGGGCGCGCTCGTGGCCCTCCCGCTCGACGGCGGACCGCGGCGGCAGCTGCTCGAGAAGTCGCACGGCTCCACGCTGGGCGGCGGCCCCGGCGGCGCCGCGGACGGATCGGGTGTCCACGCCGGTGGTACCGGCGCCGACGACTGGGCCGTGCACCGGGTCACCCAGGAAGCGGACGGCACCCTCGCCGTCACCCGGCTGGCCGGCCTGCCGCCGATCGAAGCCGCGGTCACCGGCCTCGCGTTCTCCCGTTCCACGCTCAGCTGGACCGACCGCACGGCGCCGTCCGCCGGACAGGTCCGGTTCCACTCCCGTACCGTCCCCGCCGGGAAGAACCCGCAGGCCGGGCCGGTACGCCAGGGCGCGCTCCACCAGCCGTCGTGCGCCGCCGGCATCGCCTGCGAGGAGCTGTACGGCGCCGGTGACGGGTCCGTGGTCCACCAGCAGCGCGAGCGGCTCTTCCGGCAGGACGCCCAGGGCCGGGTCACCGAGGCGACCGCCCCCGGACTCGCCTGGAGCACGGTGCGGAGCGTCAGCGGCAGCCATACGCTCACCTCCCGCGGCGACGGACGCCACTTCCTCCTGGACTGGCGCGAGCCCACCACCGCCAGGGAGTACCGGGCCAGGGCCGCGGCGCTCTGGGAGGGCCGGCTGTGGACCGCGGAGAAGCCGGGCAAGCTCTCCCTGACCCGGCTGGGCTCCGCCGACCCGGCGGTCACCGTCAACACCGGCACCGCCTGCGTCCCCGATGAGCTCCAGGCCGTGGGCCGCTGGGTGTACTGGCACTGCGACGCCGAGAACAAGGCGGGTGTCCTCGACCGGGCCCGCGGCGGCTCCGTCCCGGTGAGCGACAGCCCGGCGCTGCTGGGCGACGGCGTACTCGTCCACCAGGACCACGGCAGCGCCGCGCTCTGGCGCACGGCGCTGACCTCCGGCAAGGCGGTCACCGGCCGGCTGGCGCAGGTCGCCCCCGACGAGGGCGGCTCCATCGGCGACCGCAGGCAGCTCCGCTGGACCCTGGACCCGCACACCAACCGGGTCGCCCACGTGGGGCCGGGGGAAGCCATCCATCTGGTGGAAGCGGCTCCCGCCGCCGCCCCGGCCTTCCGGGACCACGCGGGCGGGGACGGCGTCGCCGACCTGCTGACGCTGAACTCCTCGGGCGCGTTCACCTTCCAGCAGGGCACGGGGGCCGGCGGTTACGCCGGGAAGGTCTCGGGCGGCGGCTGGAAGGCGAGGACGGTGGCCGTGCCCTTCGGCGATGTGAACGGCGACGGCTGCAACGACGTGCTGGTGCGGCGGCCCGACGGCGAACTGCGCGCCCACCGCCCCGGCTGCGGCAAGGCGCTCACCCCGGCCTCCCCGTCGACCTCGCTGGGCCAGGGCTGGTCCGCGTACAACGTCCTCACCTCGCCGGGCGACCTCACCGGCGACCGGCGGCCCGACCTGCTGGCGCGCAAGGCGTCCGACAGCACGCTCCACCTCTTCGCGGCGAAGAGCGACGGCACCCTGGCGGCGGGCAGGAAGATCGGCTCCGGCTGGACGTACACCCACATCACCGGCGCCGGCGACCTCAACGGCGACGGGGCCGGCGATGTCGTGGCCCGCGCCCGGGACGGGGTGCTGTACCGCTTCGACGGCACCGGCAAGGGCACGCTGAAGAACCGGGTGAAGCTCTTCACCGGCTGGGGCAACGCGTACAACACCATCGTCGGCGCCGGTGACATCACCGGGGACGGCCGCCCCGACCTGGTCTCCCGGGACTCGGCGGGCGACCTCTACCGCAACAGCGGCGACGGCAGGGGATCGTTCGGCCCCCGCACGAGGATCGCCGGCGGCTGGAAAGGGTACACGGTCATCTTCTGATCCCGCCTCCCGGTCTCCTGATCCCGCCTCCCGGTCTCCGTCCGGATCGGGCTTCCCGGTTCCGCCCGCCCGTGCCCCCGGCCGCTCAGGCCCGGGGGCACGGGCGCGCCGGAGGGAGCGGAGTGACCTACTCGTACGGGATTCTGAGCACCGCCCCCTCGGTGCCGGTCTGCACCCGGGAACCGCTGTCGCCGAGCGCGTTCCAGATCTCCAGCCGGACGGTGCCGCCCACCAGGTCGCCGAGGCCGCCGGTGGCCGCCTTGACGCCCACCGCCTGGGTGTACTCCTCCCAGCCGGTGACCGGGTCGGTCGCGAAGTAGCGGTAGGTCTCCGTCCGGTCGAAGGTGCCATCGCCGGTCAGGTCGTAACCCACCCGCACCTGGGGCGCGAGCCCGACGGCCGTGCCCGCGTCCACCCGCAGGCGGAAGGCGGTCGCGGCGCCCGGTACCAGCCTCCCGTCGACCCTCCTGATCTCGTAGACCGCCGGGCGGTACGGAGTGCCGTCCCGGTTGACGCCGTCCGCCGACGCCAGGGTGTCGGCGCCCGGCTGGTCGTCGGTGGCGGTGGTGAGGATGCCGCCGGTCCTGAGCCGGAAGGTGTTGCCGGTGGACGGACCGGGGTCCCCGGGGTCCGGGTTTCCGCCGCCGCCGGTGCCGGTCGCGGTCGAGCGGGCGGGCACGGACAGGGACGCGCCGTCCGAGAAGGTGACCGTGCGGGCGGCCGGGCCGTGGTTGTGGGCGACATAGGTGCGGACGCCGTTCCCGGCGAGGACGGCGGAGGTCGGGATGGAGCCGCTCACCGTCATGTCCGGCGCGCCGAGCGCGTCCAGCGTGGCGATCCAGTGGTAGGTGTGCGCCCTGGACTCGCCCTGCTCCGGGGTGTAACCGGCGTGGCCCGCGTCCCACCGGGACTTCGCCCGTGCCGGATCGGCCAGTGACTCGAACTCCCACAGCAGATCGCGCCACTCCTGGGCCGGACCGCCGTTCTCGCGTTCCATCTCCGCGATATTGCGCGTGATGGCCGCCTTCTCCCGGGCCAGATGGAGCGAACCGCCGGTGACCGGGAGCACATTGATGCCGTGGATCTCCTCCGGGTTCGCGGTCCACCAGGTGGCGTACGCGCCGCCGCTGCCCCAGACCATCCCGACCGTGTCATGGCGGAAGGAGTCGGGGAAGACCTGCCGGCTCGCGTCGAACCAGTACTGGGTGATCGCCTCGGACTCGGTGGTCAGCAGATAGCTGCCGAGATCGCGCAGCGCGGTGTCGCCGGTGGCCGAGCCCCACAGCACCAGTGCGGCGCTGAGGTTGACCGACTCCGACGAGGCCTCCTGGTTGTTGCCCGCCGCGAAGCCCTGGTGACCGGAGGCCCAGCTGTGGCCCGCGTAGACGTCGAAGCCGCGCAGGAAGGGGTAGGCGGAGTCGGTGCGGCTGGGGTTGGCGGTGTCGCGCACCAGGTGCCCGACCATGGCGCCCCAGGCCGATTCCGCCGCCCAGGCCTGGTCGTACTGGGCGATGACCGCCGCCGCGTAGAGGTAGTAGCCGTAGTGGAAGTGGTGGTCGTTGAGTTCGGTGTCGCTGCCGTACGAGGCCGGGTAGCCGGTGAGGGTCTTCCACTCGCCGTCGTAGCCGAACTGGCCGGAGCCGCCCGCCGTGAACCACTCCTGGAGCCGGCCCTTCATCAGTCCGATGAGCTTGTCGCGCACGGCGGGCAGGCCGATCTGGTCGGCGATGGGCACCAGCTGGGCGAGCCGGCCGAGCGCCTTTCCGGTCCAGTAGGTGTCCGTCGCCCCGGAGAACGGGTCGGAGGCGTTCGCCACCTCGTGGAGGTAGCCGGTCAGCCGTGCCCGGTCGACCCGGCTGGACGCGGGCAGGGCGGGCAGCACACCGCTGCCCCGCTGGCTGGTGGTGAAGGACGCGGACTCCCGCACCTTCATCGTGCCGCGCGGCGAGACATAGGTGTACGGCGTGAGCGGGTCGGTGGTGTGCAGCCACTGATGGCGGTAGAGGGCCTGGAGGGTGCCGCGCTCGGTGCCCTCCCTGGCCTCCGTGGTCAGGGTGTACGTGGCCCTGACCGTGCCGCCGGTGGACTGCCAGTCCACCCGGGAGCCGGTGACGAAGCTGAAGGCGTACTTCCGGTAGACCGCGAGCGCGTCGGTGGAGGGCAGGACCGCGAGCGAGAAGTACTCCCTGGAGCCGAGCGGGGCCGTGATCGTGGAGCCGGAGACGTTCCAGTCGCCGCCGGTCGGGGCGAAGAGGGCGTAGTGGTGCCCGGCGACGGTGATGCCGAGGACATTGCCGCTGTCCGCGAAGACGGTGGGCGCGGAGGCGGTGGTGACACGGGCGTCGCCGCCGGAGCCCCTGGCGTACACGAAGGGCAGACCGTGGCCGATGGTCGCCCGGAAGGTGCGGGTGCCGTCCGCCCAGTAGGGGGTGACCGTCCAGTCGGACCAGGCGTCGGCCCTGGTGTCGGGGGAGTTGAGGCCGCTGAGGCCGATGGTGAGGTCGGCCCGGTGGGGGTACTCGTACTGCCGGCCGTCGCCGACGATCGCGGGCGCGGTCGGGTAGCCGACTTCGAGGCCGGAGGCTTTCGCCTGGTAGGTGAGGGGGTGGCCGTACATCGGGGTGGAGTACGGGTTGTCGCCGTAGCGCTGGTAGGCGAGGGAGGACCACCAGTCGTTGGTCGGGACCGGTTTGTTCCGGGCGGCGGCGGTCAGCTTGGGGGTGACCGGTGTGCCGGTGTCGGTGGCCGGCCCGGAGGTTCCGGCCGGGCGGGTGTCGGTGTAGCTGCCGGAACCGGCGGGGACGGTGCCGGCGGCGGCCGGGGCGGCGGCGGGAGCCGGACCCGCGAGGGTCAGGGCGACGGCCAGGGCGATGGCCGGGGAGGGTCCGGGGAGAGAGGTTCGCATGGGCAGCACCTCGGAGTCCTGGGGGTGAGGAGCGGGGGAAAGCGCTCTCACGTGCCCAGGAACGTAGAACTCCTGAATCGTGAGTGTCAAGGGAGCCCGCTGACGGGACCGGAGGCCCCGGGCCCGCGATCCGGAGGCCCCGGACCCGGAGGACCCGGAGGACCCGCACCCTCAGGGCCCGCCGGGCCTGGACCGGGGGTCCCGAGCCCCCGGGGCAGGGCCCGCCCCCGCCTCCGCGACAGAGAACCGGAGAATTTCCCTGTCCGCGATGTCGAGAACCCGTGTCCGGCTCCGTCCCCGGGGTGAAGGCGGCCAGGATGGGTCGCACCAGCACCGAGGAGAGAGACACCATGGCCAAGTACCTGCTGCTCAAGCACTACCGGGGCGCCCCGGCCGCGGTCAATGACGTGCCCATGGACCAGTGGACACCCGAGGAGATCACCGACCATGTGCGGTACATGAACGACTTCGCCGCCCGGCTCGAAGGCACCGGCGAGTTCGTCGACGGCCAGGCGCTCGCCCCCGAGGGCACCTTCGTCCGGTACGACGGCGAGGGCCGCCCGCCCGTCACCGATGGCCCGTTCGCCGAGACCAAGGATCTGATCGCCGGCTGGATGGTGATCGATGTCGACAGCTACGAGCGCGCCGTCGCACTGGCCGGAGAGCTGTCGGCGGCCCCCGGGGCGGGCGGGAGGCCGATCCACGAGTGGCTCGAACTGCGTCCGTTCCTCACCGAGCCGCCCACCGTCACCGAGTGACCACCGAAGGGGACGAGGCCCTGCTCAGAAGCCTCACACCGAGCGTGCTCGGCATCCTCGTCCGCCGCGGAGCCGACTTCGCGGCGGCCGAGGACGCCGTACAGGACGCGCTGGTCGAGGCGGTCCGCGTCTGGCCGGACGGCCGGCCCCGGGACCCGAAGGGCTGGCTGGTCACCGTCGCCTGGCGCAAGTTCCTCGACGCGGCCCGCGCGGACACCGCGCGCCGCAGACGCGAGGAGCTCGTCGACGAGCAGCCGGAGCCCGGGCCCGCGCCCTCGGTGGACGACACGCTCCGGCTCTACTTCCTCTGCGCCCACCCGTCGCTGACACCGTCCTCCGCCGCCGCGCTCACCCTGCGCGCCGTCGGCGGGCTGACCACCCGCCAGATCGCCCGGGCCTACCTGGTGCCCGAGGCGACGATGGCCCAGCGCATCAGCCGCGCCAAGCGCACCGTCTCCGGCGTGCGGTTCGACCGGCCCGGCGATGTCGCCACCGTGCTGCGCGTCCTCTACCTGGTCTTCAACGAGGGCCACTCCGGCGACATCGACCTCGCCGCCGAGGCCATCCGGCTCACCCGGCAGCTCGCCGCGGCGATCGACCACCCCGAGCCGGCCGGACTGCTGGCCCTCATGCTGCTCCACCACGCCCGGCGCGCCGCGCGGACCACGCCCGACGGCGCTCTGGTGCCGCTCGCCGAGCAGGACCGGGGCCGGTGGGACACCCGGGCGATCGCCGAGGGCATCGGCATCCTGCGGGCGGCACTCGCCCGCGACCGGCTGGGGGAGTTCCAGGCCCAGGCCGCCATCGCGGCACTCCACGCCGACGCGCCCACCGTCGAGGAGACCGACTGGGCGCAGATCGTCGAGTGGTACGACGAACTGGTGCGCCTCACCGACAGCCCGGTCGTCCGGCTCAACCGCGCGGTCGCCGTCGGCGAGGCGGAGGGACCGCGCGCCGGCCTGGCGGCGCTCGCGGCGCTGGAGGAATCCTCCCCGGGCCCGGCGGGCCCGGGGGAGCCCGTGCCCCGTCACACCGCGGTGGCGGCGTACCTCCACGAGCGCGACGGCGACCTCGCGACGGCGGCCCGGCTCTACGCCGAGGCGGCCCGCCGGGCCCCCAGCCTCGCCGAGCGCGACCATCTGACGCGCCGCGCCGCCCGGCTCAACGCCCGAGGGCGCCTCTGAACCCCGCCCCGCCGTCGCCCCCTGGCCGGAAACCCCCGCTGCCGGTATCCGCCGGGGCCCGCCCGGTGGGGCCGGATGGCTGGTCGCCGCCGGGGACGGCCGTCCGGTGCGGCGGATTCCGCACGGCGGGCCGTACGGTGCCCGCATGGCCGCACCTCACCGCGGGAGCCGGCGCCCCGGGTACCTCGTCGCGGCGGCGGTGTTCGCCGTGGGCATGGCCGGTACCACCCTGCCGACACCGCTGTACGGGATGTACCGCGCCCAGATCGGGTTCTCCGAACTGATGGTGACGGTGGTGTTCGCCGTGTACGCGGTGGGTGTCATCACCTCCCTCCTGCTGGCGGGCGACTACTCCGACCAGGTGGGCCGGCGCCCCGTCATCCTCTGCGCCCTCGGGTTCGCCGCCGCCGCCGATCTGTGCTTCCTGTTCGAGGCCGGGCTGCCGCCGCTCTTCGCGGGCCGGCTGCTCTCGGGGTTCTCGGCCGGACTCCTCACCGGCGCGGCGACCGCCGCCGTCCTGGAACTCGCCCCGCCGGGCCGCGCGGCACGCGCCGGGTTCGCCGCCACCGCCGCCAACATGGGCGGTCTGGGCTGTGGCACGCTGCTGGCCGGAGTCCTCGCGGAGTACGCCCCGGCACCCCTGCGGCTGCCCTTCGCGGTCCATCTGGCGCTGGTGGCCCTCGCCCTGGTCCCGGCCCGGCTGCTGCCCGAGACCGTTTCCCCCACCCGCCGGCTGCCCCGCGGACGGCCCCAGGGGATGGCCGTGGCACCGCGGGCGCGTGCCGTGTTCCCCTCGGCGGCGATCGCGGCCTTCGCGGGCTTCTCGCTGCTCGGGCTCTTCACCGCCGTCGCCCCGAGCTTTGTCGCCGAGACGCTGGGGATCGACGATCTCGCCCTGTCCGGGGCCGTGGCCTTCTCCGCGTTTCTCGCCTCCACCCTGGGACAACTGGCGACCGGGCGGCTGGGCGTGCGCCGGTCGCTGCCCGCCGGGTGTCTGATCCTGGTGGGCGGGCTCCTCCTGGTGGGCGCGTCCCTGTGGGGGGAGTCGCTGCCCCTGCTGCTGGCCGGCGCGCTCGCCGGAGGCTTCGGCCAGGGGCTCGCCTTCCGGGCCGGTCTGACGGCGGTCGGCGACGCCGCGCCGCGCGAGCACCGGGGCGGGACCATCTCGGCGTTCTTCGTCGTCGCCTACACCGGAATCGCGGTACCCGTGGTCGGGGTGGGCGCGCTGACGATTCCGCTGGGGCTGCGGGGCGCGGGCCTGGTCTTCACGGCCGTGGTGACACTCCTCGCCCTGGGCGTCGGGCTGTATCTGCTCCGCCGGCCCCCGACGGAGGAGGACGCCCCGGCGGACCCTTCGGCGGACGCCCCGGCGGACCGCCGGTAGGAGCCGCGCCACCCCCCGGGAACCGCCCGCGCGGGGCGTGCGCGCCGACAGGCGGCGGGCCCGCCCCCCACGGAGGACGGACCGTCCAGCGGTGTCCGGACCGTCCTCCGTGAGGGGCCGGGGACGCCGGGAGGTCCGCCCGCCGGCGGGGCGATGCCCGCGTCGGAGGCGCGCCTCGATGGCGCCGGAGGGAGCCGTTTCGCCGTCAGGGCCGGTGCGGCTCCCGGAGGAAGGCGAGAAGCGCCGAGGTCAGCTCGGCGGGCGCGTCCTCCTGGACGAGATGGCCCGCACCCGCGACGCGTTCGAGCCGGGCGCCCGGGATGAGCGCCGCCAGCTCCTCCCCCCGGGCCGGGGGAATCCAGGTGTCGTCCTGGCCCCAGCACACCAGCGTCGGTACGGAGATCTCGCCGTACCGCTCCTGCACCTCGTCGGTGTGGAGCTGGTCGGCCTGGGCGATCTGCCGGTAGAAGGCGGCCTGGCCCGGCGCGTCCAGCCAGGGCCGGGCCAGCCGGTCGAGAACCGCCGGATGGAGGCCGGGGCTGCTGGCCGAGCTGATGTACTCGCGCACCAGCGCCCGGTGCAGCGCCGGCGGCAGCCGCTCGAAGACCTCGGGGTGCTCGCCGACGAGACGGAAGAACGGGGACCCCCACGGCGCCAGGGCCACCGGGTCCACCAGCGCGAGGGCGCGGTAGCGGACGCCGTGCAGCAGATGCGCCCGCAGAGCGACGGCCCCGCCGAAGTCATGGGCGGCCACCAGCGGCTCCACCAGGCCCCAGTGGGTGAGCAGCTCGGTGAAGACCCGGCCCTGGGCGGCCAGGGAGACATCCTGCCCGGCGGACTTCTCCGAGCTTCCGTAGCCGGGCATGTCCCAGACGAAGACCTGGTGGCGCCGGGCGAGCGCGCGGGCGACAGCGCGCCAGACATAGGAGGAGAAGGGCGTGCCGTGGAGCAGGACGACCGGGTCCCGGCCGGGTTCTCCGAGGCTGTCCCAGCGGACCTCGCCCGAGGTGCTGGGGAAGGTCTCGGTCAGCTGCCATGCACTCACGGGCGCTCATCCTCTCGGCTGTTCCCCGGCTCGGCCGGGCTTGATCACGAGCCTTCCCGGTCCGCGCACTCCCATGACCCCCGGACGGCCGTGGACACCGCCGGCGGAACCCGTCCGCCGGATTGCGGTCGTGGACCGGTACCGGGTGTGGGACAGTCGGGCGGGTGCTGTCGGACCGGGCGGGGCGGGGCCCGCGGTGTGGGTATCCGCCTCTCCCGCAGGGGCGTTGAGGGGGAGTGCGTGGCACGGGTGATCGACGGCCGCTTCGAGCTGCTGGCGCGGCTCGGCGGTGGTGGCATGGGGCTGGTGTGGCGGGCGCGGGATCTGATGCTGCACCGGGAGGTGGCGCTCAAGGAGGTCCGTCCGCCGGACCCGTCGCTGGCCGAGTACGACCCCGAGGGCGCCCGGGCCCTGCGCGCCCGGGTGCTGCGGGAGGCGCGGGCCCTGGCTCGTGTCGACCACCCCGGAGTCGTCACGATCCATCACATCGTGGACCTGGGCGAGGGGGGCTATCCGTGGATCGTCATGGAACTGGTCACCGGGGGCTCGCTCCAGGACCGCCTGAACCGCGGCGCCCTCACACCGGGGGAGGCCGCCGGCGTGGGCCGGGGGGTGCTGGCCGGACTGCGCGCCGCGCACGCCGCGGGCATCCGGCACCGGGACATCAAGCCCGCGAACGTCCTGCTGCGGCCGGACGGCCGTCCGGTCCTCACCGACTTCGGCATCGCGGAGATCCAGGGCTCCACCGTGCTCACCGCCACCGGCTCCGTCATCGGCACGCCCGACTACATGGCTCCCGAGCGCGTCGGCGGCGACGCCGGCGGAGCGGCGGCCGACCTCTGGTCGCTGGCCCTGACGCTGTACGTGGCGGTGGAGGGACGGAACCCGCTGCGCCGGGCGAATGCCCTGGCCACCCTCGCGGCGGTGCTCGGCGAGGACGTCCCGCCGCCGCGCGCGGCCGGACCGCTGGCCGGGGCGCTGATGGCCGTGCTGGTACGGGACCCGGCGGCGCGGCCGGACGCGGAGGCGCTGGACTCCCTGCTGGCGCGGGTGGAGTCGGAGGCCCCCGTGTCCGAGGCCGGCCCGGTGACCTCGTATCCCCTCGCGCCCCCGGCCGTCGCCTCCCCGGAACCGGAACCGGAACCGGAACGTGAGCCCGAGCCGGAACCGGAACCGGAGCCCGTTCCGGCGCCGACCCCGCCCCCGGCGCCGACCCCGCCCCCGGCGCCGACCCCGCCCCCGGGGCGGACGCCGATCCGGGGGCGGCGCGTCCGGGCGTACACGGCGGCCTTCGTCGCGGTGCCGCTCGGTGCCGTCCTGCTGTGGACCCTGCTTCCGGACGGCGGCACGAACAGCGCCGGAGCCGGAGCCGGTGGCGGCGGCCGTTCCGCCGGATCGGGCGAGGGGCCCGGCCCGGAGAGGATCAGCATCGGAATCAAGTTCGACCAGCCAGGCATCGGGCTCAGGGACGGGAACGGCGGGTACCAGGGGTTCGACGTGGCCGTGGCGACCTATGTCGCCCGGGCCCTCGGCTACCGCCCCGCCGACATCATCTGGAAGGAGGCGAGCGGCTCCGAGCGGGAGAACATGCTCCTGAGCGGCGACACCGACTTCATCGTGGCCACCTACGCGATCACCGACAAGCGCCGGGAGACGGTCGATTTCGTCGGCCCCTACCTGGTGGCCCGGCAGGATGTCCTGCTGAGCGTGGACAATGTCGCCATCAGCAGACCCGCCCACCTCAACGGCAAGAAGGTCTGCGCGGTGGTGGGCTCGTCCGCGGTGGCCGCTCTCCAGGCGTGGGTCGCCCCCGGGGCCCTGACCGAGGGGCGCGACACCTACGCGCGGTGTCTGACCGATCTGGCGAACGGCGTGGTGGACGCGGTCACCGCCGACGACGCCATCCTCGCCGGTTACGCCTCCCAGAAGCCGGACGCCTACCGGCTCGGCGGCTTCCGGCTCACCGAGGAGCGGTACGGGATCGGCATCCCGAGGAACAGCCACCACAAGGCCGGTATCCAGGCCGCGCTGGAGCGGATGGAGACGGACGGCTCCTGGCGGAAGGCACTGCGGAAGCACCTGCCGCTGCTCCAGCGGGAGACACCTCGGTCCTGACCTCCGCGCCGCGCGATCCGCGCCCGCTCCGGGACGGTGCGGCGTCAACCAGGGCCGGGGGAAAGGCCGTTCGGTTCTCCGCGCGCGTGGTGAAAAGCAGCCACCGGAGGGTGGAGCCGACCACGGAGCGGCCCCGGCGCCGATCGCGTTCTTGCTAACGTCGACGGCATGGAGCTTCGGACGCTTGAGTACTTCGTTGCTGTGGCGGAAGAAGGGTCCTTCACCAAGGCCGCCGCGCGCTGCCATGTCGTCCAACCCGCGATCAGTCAGCAGATCCAGGGCCTGGAGAGGGAACTGGGCGAGCCGCTGTTCGACCGAGGGCCCAGACGTGTCGTCCTCACCGCCGGTGGCGCCGCCCTCTTACCGCACGCCCGGGCCGCGCTGGCCGCCGCGAAGGCCGCCTCCCTGGAGTTCGCCGGCCGTGCCGGGCGCCTCGGCGGCTCGCTCGCGCTCGGAACGGTCGGTGGTCTGGAGGCCACCCGCTTCCCCTATCTGCTGGGGGAGTACCACCGGCGCCACCCCGGGGTCACGGTCGATGTGACGGGGCAGTCGAGCCCCTCCCTGCTGGCAGCCGTCCGCAACGGCACCCTGGACGGGGCGGTCATGGCGGAGCCCAGGGAGGACCTCTCCGAGATCCTCGGCTCCTGTGTTCTGCTGCGGGACTGGATCGTCGCCGCTCTCCCCGCCGGCGGCTCGGCGGACCGGCCGCTGACCCTCGACGAGGTGTCGAAGGCGCCGGTGATCACCTATGGACCCGACAGCGGCGTCCACGGCTTCATCAGCGAGGCCTTCGCCGCCCGGGGCCTGCCCTTCGAGATCGCGTACGCGACGAACAACGTGGCCCTCCAACTCGCCCTGGTCGTCGAGAAGGTCGGCATCGCGCTGGTTCCCCACTCCAGTCCCGCGCTCTCCGCCGACAGTCGGGTCGTCGCGGTCCCGCTGATCCCCGCCATCTCCTTCAACAAGGTCTTCGCCTGGCGGCTGGACAACCAGATGAATCCGCCCCTGCGGGCGTTTCTCGAGATGTGGTCGGAGTCGGACGAACCGGGGGCCGGGTCCGAAGCCGCCGGATGAGGGACCCGCCGGGCGGTCACCCCGGCGAGGGGGGCCGTTCACACCATCGCGGCGGACACCGCCATCGCCCCCGGACGCAGCGGGGTGGCGCCCGGCCGGGCCCACTGGCTCCAGCGGAACCGGCGCGGCGCGAAGGAGGCGAACAGCCCGGCGGCGGCGCTGACCGAGAACGCCGCCCAGGCGGGGTACTCCGGCTCACGCGGCGGTTTCCCACAGCTCTCGGCCCGAGCGCACTGCGCCGGCATGCCGACGCCGGACACACCAGCCCGATCCGGGCGGACGGCCGGCCGCCACCGCTGATCGCGGGTGCCGGCGCGGGCGGCCCGGCGGCCCGGACGCGGACCCGGTTGCGCATGCGGATGACGGTGCGGGGACATTCTCTGCATGGTCAACAGGGGGCCACGGGCGAGCCCTCGCCGGAATCCGTACGGACACTCATCCACCTCTCCGGCCGCGCCGCCCGGGTCAGGGTGAGTCCGCCGACAGCCGGTCGGTCCTCTCCCGGACCGGTGCCCAGGCATGCTCCGCCCGGAGCGGGGCAGGCGCAGGCCGAGGCGGGAAGCGGGCGCCGGGCGCCACCGGCGGAGGGATCGGCCGGACGGCCGCCGTCCCCGCTCTCCCCTACATCACGCAGAGAGGAACCCGTCATGAGTGTGCACCCCTGGAACTACTCGTCCCTGGCCGGCTACACCGCCGGCTCCGACCTCAACGGCTTCCGGGTCGAGGCCGTGGACGGTGCCATCGGCAAGGTCGACAAGCACACCGAGGACGTGGACGCCGCCTGCCTGGTCGTGGACACGGGTCCGTGGATCTTCGGCAAGGAGGTCCTCATTCCGGCCGGCGCCGTCACCCGGATCGACCTGGTGGAGAAGAGCGTCCACGTCGACCGGACGAGGGACCAGATCAAGCGCGCCCCCGAGTTCCACCGCGAGACACACCTCGGCGACAGCGGCTACCGCGATCTGCTCGCCGCCCACTACTGGCCGCCGCGCGCGTGACGACCGCCCCGGCGGCGGGTGACCGCCGCCGGGGCGCCGATCGCCGTACCGCCCGTCGCGCGTCAGGACGCCGACGCGGGGCTGCGGGAGCAGCGGCCGAGCCGGGGGATGTGGTCTCCTGGCCGGTGCCGATCATGAGAAGTGCCCCCGAGCCGTGCCCTGGGACGGGCCCGCGCCGGGGGCCGGGAGGTTGCCGTGGTGCGGAGTGTGGGTGTCGAGGAGGAGCTGCTCCTGGTGGACGCCGTCAGTGGTGAGCCGAGGGCGCTGGCGACGGCGGTGCTGGCCGCCGCCTCGCGGGAGGCCGGCGGGCAGGAGGAGGTCTTCGAGGCGGAGCTGCACCGGGAGCAGGTGGAGTTCGCCACCCGGCCGCAGACCGACATGGGTGAGCTGGCGGCCGAGATCGACCGCTGCCGGGCCGAGGCGTCCCGCCACGCGGAACGGCTCGGGGCGTCCGTCGCCGCGCTCGGGACCTCTCCGCTGCCGGTCAGCCCCTCGATCGGTTTCGGGGAGCGGCACCGCTGGCTGGAGGAGCACTTCGGACTGACCACACAGGAGCAGCTCACCTGCGGCTGCCATGTGCATGTGTCGGTGGAGTCCGACGAGGAGGGTGTCGCGGTTCTGGACCGGATCAGGCCCTGGCTGTCCGTGCTCCTCGCGCTGAGCGCGAACTCGCCCTTCTGGCAGGGCCAGGACAGCGGATACGCCAGCTACCGCAGCCGGGTGTGGGGACGGTGGCCCTCGGCGGGCCCGGTGGAACTCTTCGGCTCGGCCGAGCGGTACCACGAGCAGGTACGGGACATGGTCGGCACCGGTGCGCTGCTGGACGAGGGGATGATCTACTTCGACGCCCGTCTCTCCGCCTCGTACCCCACGGTCGAGATCCGGGTCGCCGATGTCTGTCTGGACTCCTCCACCACGGTCCTCATCGCCACCCTGGCCCGCGCCCTGGTGGAGACCGCCGCCCGCGAGTGGAAAGAGGGGCTGCCGCCGTCCCGGCAGCGGGTGGAGGTGCTGCGGCTGGCCGCGTGGCGGGCCGCCCGGTCGGGTCTTGAGGACCGGCTGCTCCACCCCCTCACCATGCGGCCCGCACCCGCCGAGGCGGTGGTGCGCGCGCTCTTCGAGCACGTACGGGACGCGCTGGACGACAGCGGCGATCTGCCGGCCGTCCGGGAGGCGCTGGCCGCGCTGCTCAGGACGGGCAGCGGCGCGCACGTCCAGCGCGAGCTGCTGGCCGGCACCGGTGAGCTGCGCGCCCTGGTCGGCGCGTGTGCCCGGCGCACCCTCGGACAGCCACCGTATGGCTCTCCCGGTTAGCGCGCCCGGGGGTGGCGGGCGTCGTATGGAACCGGGTGCCCGACGGCGCGGACGGCGGGCGGCCGCGCCGGGCACCCGTTGTCGCGGGCCCGCCCGGGCCCGCCCGCGCGAGAGCGAAGGAGCAGGACCATGCCGGCAGGATCGAGCCCCAAGCGGGAGCGTCAGTACGAGCACGTCAAGGAGAGCGCGCGCAGGCGCGGTGAACCGGCGGGCCGGGCGAAGGAGATCGCGGCCCGCACGGTGAACAAGGAGCGGGCGCGGGCCGGGGAGTCGAAGACGGCGAGCCGGACCTCCACCCGGGACCCGAAGTCCGCCTCCCAGCGCGGTGGACTGCGCTCGCACAGCGGAGCGCAGGGACCCACGAAGGACCAGCTCTACGCCGAGGCGAAGAAGCGGAACATCGACGGCCGCTCCACCATGAACAAGCAGCAGCTCGCCCGGGCCCTGGGCCGCTGACCCGTCCGCCCGGACCCCGGGGGCGGGCCGCCACCGGTCCGGGCGCGCCCCGCATTCCGCCGCCCGGACCGGGTACCCGCCCGTGAACCTTCCCCCTCGACTCGCTGGAGGACCCCATGGCCGTACGTCACCGGCTGATCCGCAGGCCGCCCGAGGCGGTGTGGGCGGTGCTCGCCGACGGGTCCCGCTACGGCGAGTGGGTCGTCGGGCCGGACGCCTCCCGGGAGGACGGGAGCGACTGGCCCCGGCTCGGCGCCACGATCGAGTACACCATCCGCCTCGGCCCCTGGTCCGGGAGCGGGAAGACGACCGTGCGGGACGTGGAGCCGCCCCACCGCATCGAGCTGGAGGCCGACAGCGGGCGGCTGGGCACCGCCCGGATCGCCATCGAGGTGCGGCCCTGGGGCGAACACACCCTGGTCGTCGTCGATGAGCACCCGCTGCGCGGACCCGGCGGCCATCTCCACAACGCGGCGTTCGACGCCCTGCTCCAGCTCCGGCACCGCCGGATGCTCGGCCGGCTCGCCGAGGTCGTCGAGCGGTCGCCCCGTGCCCCGGGCGAGAGGCCCCGGCCACAGCCGGGTGCCTCGTCCCGCGCGTGAGGACCGGGGAACCGGAGGCGGCACGCGCTCCGCGCCGGTCACGCGCCGGCGGCTTCGCCCCCGGTGGCGCCGGGAACCGGCCGCACCTCCTCCGGGCGGGCCGTCAGTCCTGGTCGATCCGTTCCCGCAGGACCTTCCCGCTGGCCGCGTCGATCTCGACATCGGCCTCCGTCCAGTCGCCGGTGTCGGCCACCTCGGTCTCCCAGACGACGACGTTGTCGCCGCTCTCGTCGCTGTCGCCCAGCTGAAGCCCGGTGACGGTGCCGGGGTGCTTCCGGGTGGCCGCGTCGACGGCCTGCTGAGGGGTCCGGGTCGCCTGGGCGAGCAGGCCCGCCAGCTCGCGCTTGTCGTCCGCGTCCTGGTCCCGCTCGGCACCGGAGCGCAGCACCTTCCCGCTGACGGCGTCGATGTCCACGACATGGGCGGTGCCGTCCTTGAGGGCCACCGTCGCCGTCCACCGCGGGGTCCCGGGGGGCGGTGACGCCTGGGGGGAGGGGCTGCTGCCGTGGTGCACGCGTCCCAGGTCCAGCTCGACGAGTTCGCTCTGCGGCACCTCCCCGGTGGCCGTCGACGCCGCCTTCTCCCAGCCGACCCGCGTCGACTCCACCAGCGCCCTGCGCTGGGTCCGCTCCCGGGAGAGGGACGCCACCGCGGAGGGTGTCGCCCCGGCGGAGGGGCTGTCCTCGGCCGCCGAGACCACCGAGTCGTCACCGGTGCCACCGCAGCCGGCGACCAGCGGCACCGACACGGCGAGGGCACAGAACAGGGCGGCGGCGCGGGCCCGGCCCGGCCGAGCGGGTGCGGCGGGCCTCAGGGAGCCGGGCGGCTGCGGCGCACCGGAGCCCTGAGGCGCCGGCGCGGACGGGATTCCACTCTGCTGAAGGGGCATACAGCCACCCGTAACCCCTCGCCCGCCGCTCCTACCCGCCCGCCGGGCGGCGCCACCCGATCGGACCCTCCCCGTCCGCGCCCTACTCCAGCCGGAGGGCGAGGAGGGCGATGTCGTCGTCCTTCTCCGTGCCGAAGGCCTGGAGCAGCATGTCGCTCAGCGCCTCCGGATCGGCCGGCCCCGACGCCACCGCCTCCAGGAAATCGCCCAGGCTGTCGTCGAGGTTGCGGCTGCGCTCCTCCACCAGTCCGTCGGTCACCAGGACCAGCCGGGTCCCGGGGGCGGTGTGATGGACCGTCGGCTCCGGGTGGGGGAGACCGAGCCCCAGCAGCGGGCCGTGCTCATGGAGGAACCGCGCCCGCCCGTCCGGCTCCACGAGCAGTGGCGGGATATGGCCGGCGTTGGAGAGACGGACGCGGCGTCCGCCCGGTTCGACGAGGATCAGACAGAGGGTGACCGTGACCCCCGGGCGCGAATGCGCCAGCAGGATCTCCAGCCGGTCCTGGATGTGATGCGGGGGATGGCCCTCCAGGGCGTACGCGCGGAGGGCGTGCCGGATCTCGCCCATCACCGTGGCGGCGGCCAGCGAGTGACCGGCCACGTCGCCGATGGCCACCAGCAGCCCGTCGGCGGTCTCCAGCGCCTCGTAGAAGTCGCCGCCGATCTCGGCCTGGGCACCGGCGGGCACATAGCGGAAGGCCATCTCGACCCCCGCCACCGTGGGGAGCCGGTCCGGCAGAAAGGTCTTCTGGAGGGTGAGCGCCAGGGAGTGCTCCTCCGCGAGGCTGCGCAGCGACTCCAGCGCCAGCGCGCCCGCGACCGCCAGGTGCTGGAAGAGCTCCCGGTCGTCGGGGCCGGACAGGGCCTCGGCCGGGACCGCGAAACAGAGCGCCGGGCGGCCCCGCTGCGTCCGCGCCACCAGCAGCGAGACATCCCCCTTCAGATGGTCGGACGGCACCAGCGTCCGCCACAGGGGCTGGGGAATGTCCGCGATCTCGGCGCCGGTGCCCGAGCCGAGCGCCTGGCCCGAGACCCGGCTCAGCACACCGGGGTGGGTGGGCAGCAACCGGGCGGGCTTCCCGGGGCCCGCGGCCATGCTGTGCACCACCTGTCCCTGCGGGGTCAGGAAGACCGCCGTCGCGGGACAGGAGAGCAGGGTCGCCGCACCGCCGGTCGCGGCGGCGGCGAAGGAGTGGAAACCCACCGCCCGGTACACGTCCAGGGTCGTCTGGTTCAGCGTCCGCAGCCGGACGGCCAGCCGCTCCGCGCGCTGCCGGGCCCGGGTGTACCGGAGGGTGGCGATCAGCGTGGCCAGCAGCTCGTCGCGGTCGATGGGCTGATTGAGATAGGCGTCCGCCCCGCCCTGGAGTCCCCGGGCGTGATCGTCGGCGCCCAGCATGACCGCCGACACATGGATCACCGGCACACCCGCCGTGCGGGGGTCCGCCTTGATCGCCGCGCAGAGCTGGAAACCGCTCATGTCCGGCAGATTGATGTCGATGATCGCGGCCTCCGGGAGCGGTGCCCCCGGCAGCTCCAGCAGTTCGAGCCCCGCCGTCCCGTCGGCGGCCTCCAGGACGGTGTGGCCGGCGCGCCGGAGCCAGCTGCCGAGCACATAGCGGGTCGTCGCGTCGTCGTCGACCACCAGGACCGTGGCCGGCGCGTCGTCATCCGGAAGTGGGTTCACGGGCCGCTCTCCAGCCGGGGCTCCGAGCCGTGGGGGACGGGGCGGCAGACCCGGACACCCGCCCCCGGCGGTGTGTCCAGGGGGCCGGTGTCCGTGCCGGACGCGAGATACGGCAGCCGCACCTCGACCCGGGTGCCCTGGCCCTCCGCGCTGGTCAGATCGAGCGTGCCACCGAGCAGCTCGGTCAGCCTACGGGCGTAGGGCAGACCGAGCCCGGTGCCCGGGCGGCCCCGCTGATGGGCCCCCGGCACCTGGTAGAACTCCTCGAACACCCGCCGCTGCTCCGACTGCGGGATGCCGATCCCGCTGTCGGTGACGGTGAAGGCGAGCCGGCACCCGTCCGGCTCCTCGACCGTGCCGACCGTCAGACTCACCTCGCCCTCCTCCGTGAACTTCAGCGCGTTCGAGAGCAGATTGCGCAGAATCCGGGTCAGCAGCACCTCGTCCGCCTGAACCTCGGGGAAGGTCTCCAGATCGGGCAGTTTCACCACCACATGGCTCGTGCGCACCATGCTGCGCAGCACCCCGCCGAGCTGACCGACCAGCGTGTGGAGATCCACCGCTTCCAGCCGGACCTCCAGCTGCCCGGACTCCGCCTTGGCGACGTCCAGCAGATCGTTGACGAGCGAGAGGAGCGTCTGTCCCGAGGACGAGATCAGCGAGAGCTGCCGGTGCTGCTCCTCGTCGAGCCCGTTCGACTCGGGCTCCAGCAGCAGCCGGGAGAGCGCGACCACCGCGTTGACCGGCGTCCGCAGCTCATGGCTGACATGGGTCCAGAACCGCGTCTTGGCCTCACTCGCCTCCCGCAGCTGCCGGGACTTGTCCTCCAGCTCGGTGTGGAGGGCGACCACACCGCTGTTGGTGGTCTCCAGCTCCTGCGACAGCTCGGTGTAGAGAGCGAGGACACCCCGGTTGGTCTCCTCCAGCTCCTCGTTGAGCCGGCGCAGCTCCTCCCGCTGGGCGCGGGTCTCCTCCAGGGTGGCGATCAGGTCGCGGGTCTGCGCGCGCAGGTCCTCGGCCATGGTGGCCGGAGCCGTGCGCCGCAGCGCCTCCCGCAGAGCCCGCCGGCCGTCGGCGGCGGCCACGCCCGCCGGCACCGGCTGCTCCAGCACGAGCCGGCTGTACGGCACACCGGCCTCATGGCGGACCCGGTGCACCAGCCGGGTCGCCAGCTCCAGGGCGGCGGGCGCGGGCTCCGCGCCCGCCGTCCACTGGAACGTCACCACCAGGGCGGGCCCGCCCTCCTCCTGGAGCCCGAACGCGGCGGTCAGCTCGCCGGCGCCCAGCCTGTCCCGGCCCAGCTCGCTGAGCGCGGTGGCCAGCCGGACCTGGTCCTGCCGCTCCATCCGCAGCGATTCGGCCGCCTCCTGACCGCTGCGTCTCAGCGAGAAGACGTCCTGGACGGAGGTGATGGGCACCGTCAGGAGGTGCCGGGGGTCATCGGTCCTCACCTCACCATGCTCCCTTGACGACGACGATGCCCGCGTCGTCTCGTCGTACGGCCGCCTCCCGCAGCAGCTGGGCCGCTATCACCGTCGGACCCCGGTGGAGCAGACCCGGCATCGCGTCCATGCTCCAGCGCTCGGTCAGCCCGTCGGTGTGGAGCACCAGCGCGCCGCCCGGGTCCAGCGGCTGTTCGAAGGTGCGGAAGGTACGGATCTGGTGCCCGACGATGCCCGGCGCGGACAGCAGACTCCGCCGGGCGCCGGAGCCGACGACGAAGGCGCTGACATTGCCGACCCCGCAGAGCAGCACGCGTTTCCGCCCGGGTTCCACCCGGGCGACGGCGACCGCGCCGCCGCGGGTGCCGCGCAGCGCGCCATGGACCTCGCGCATGATCATTTCGGGATCGCGCGCGGTGGTGCGGCGGAAGGTGCCGATGGCGGCCTCGCTGGAGCGCGCGGCGAGCGGTCCGTGGCCGAGACCGTCGCAGAGGATCGCGAGCAGCGCCGGACCGGTGTCCGGGTCCCGGGCGCCGTCGTCGATCCGTACCGCCCAGGCGTCGCCGCAGGCCGTCTCCCCGCTGATGGGGCGGGTGAGACCCGCCGCCACGGGGTCCGGCCGGACCGGGGTGAGCACATCCCGGCCGGCACGGGGCCAGAACTGGGCGACCATCACCGTGCCCCTGCCCGGAGTCGAGTGGAGATCGAAGACATCCGCGAGCCGGGCCACCGCCCCCAGGCCGATGCCGAGCGTGCCCGCGCTGGAGACCCCGTCGGAGAGGGCCGTCGACACATCGGCCATCCCGGGACCGGCGTCCACCGTGATGAACTCCACCGCCGCGCTGGTGTCCGTGCGCAGCACCCGCAGCAGGAGCCCGCCGTCGACGGCGTGCCGCTGGAGATTCGTCGCCGCCTCGGTGACCGCCAGGGCGACCTCGGAGGCGCGATGGGCGCTGAGGCCGATACGGCGGGCCAGGGCGGCGGCGGCACCGCGAGCGGCGGCGGGGAGCGCGGGATCGTCCCGGAACCAGGCGATGTCCTCGCACTCCAGGACGGTCGGCGCGCTCACCGTGCCCACTTGACCAGGGTCACGGTCGTGCCCCGCCCCACCTCGGTGTCGAGCCGGAACTCGTCGACGAGACGGCGTGCGCCGCTCAGCCCGAGCCCCAGCCCGCCACCGGAGGTCCAGCCGTCCGTGAGAGCGAGATCGACGTCGGGGATGCCCGGACCGGAGTCCTCGAACACCGCCCACGCGCCGGTCCGTCCGATGCCCCGCACCAGACCCACCCGCACGACCCCGCCACCCCCGTACACCAGGGTGTTGCGGGCCAGTTCGCTGGCGGCGGTGATGAACTTCGTCTGATCGACCAGCGAGAGCTTGCAGCGCTGCGCCAGCTCACGGGCGAGCCGTCGCACCCGCACGACATCGTCGTTCGCCGCGATCGGCATGGTCTGCGGCTCGCCTTCGGGAGCCCAGGAACTGTTCATGCCCGGCCCGCGCTGCTCCGCCCCAGCAGGGCGAGTCCCTTCTCCAGGTCGAGAGCGGTCCGTACGCCCCCGAGCGACAGACCCAGTTCCACCAGGGTGATCGCGACGGCCGGGCGCATGCCCACGACGACCGTCTCGGCGTCCAGCATGCGCGAGATGGCGGCGATGGTCGCCAGCATCCGTCCGACGAAGGAGTCGACGATCTCCACCGCCGTGATGTCGATGACCACGCCCCGGGCGGAGCGGGCGACGATCTGCTCCGCCAGGTCCTCCTGGAGGTTCAGCACGGTCTGGTCGTCCAGGTCCACCTGGATGGAGACGAGCAGGACCTCGCCGATCCGCAGGATGGGCACGCGTTCCGTCATCGGAGCGTGTCCTTGCGGGAGACCATCTCGACACCGGCCTTCTTCAGTGCGAGCTGAAGGGCGTCGGCGAGGCTCGCCTTTGTCACGATGTCGCCGAATTCGATTCCCAGCGCCACGATGGTCTGCGCAATCTGCGGGCGTATCCCGGAAACCGTGCACTCGGCGCCCATCAGCCGGGCCGCCACAATGGTCTTCAGCAGATGCTGTGCCACCTGGGTGTCCACCGCGGGAACACCGGTGATATCGATGATCGCCTGCTCGGAGCCGGTGTCCACCAGCGCCTGGAGCAGCTTCTCCATCACCACCTGGGTCCGCGCCGAGTCGAGGGTGCCGACCAGCGGCACGGCTATCACCCCGTCCCACAGCTTGACCACCGGGGTGGAGAGTTCGAGGAGCTGATCGGCCTGCGCCGCGATGATCTCCTCACGCGCGCGCGTGTACGTCTCGATGGTGAACAGGCCCAGATCGTCCAGGAGGCCGCTCAGCCGCAGATACGCCTGGACATCCGCGGCGGTCCCGTCGGTGAGGACCGGCTCCAGGACCCGCTTGAGCGCGAAGACGCTCAGCGCGGTCTCACTGGGCGTGAAGCCCTGCCGGGCCCGGTTGCGCGACAGCTCCGTGAGCAGCGCCCGCAGCTCCGACAGCTCCTCGCCCAGGGCGTCCCGGGCGCCGGCCCGCAGCGCCTCGACCAGGGCGGCGTACAGCTCGCGCAGTTCCCGGTCGAGCTCGGCCTTGCTGATCCGGCCCACCAGACCCTGGGAAACATGGGAAACCCACTGGGCAGCGTGTTCCTCCGCGCCTGCTGAGAGCAGGGTCACCAGCCTGGCCGAACTATCCTGCTTCGCGACCATGGCCACTCCTTGAGGGTCGTTTGATGCGATCATGCGATCGTGATGCGCAGCGTACGACATGGCGGACGGTCGGCCCTATTCCTCTGACCGACCGGTCACCTGTCGGGAACTGCCGCTGGATTATGCGGTGCGCTCGTCCATTTACCCCGCGGATCGGGTCACGCATTCCTGTGTCCGTGCTCACATGCGCGGGAGGTGCGCCCCCGGTCCCCGCGCGGGACGGAAAAGGGATTCCCGGCACGGAACCGCGTGGACGGAGTCCCTGGCCGTGACCCCGGCTCCGCGCACGGCGCGACGGCTCCCGGAGCCGTACCCCCCCCGGACCGGAGGACGGGGGAGGGCACCGCTCCCGGGACGGCGGACCGGGCCCCGTGTCCGGGCGGGTCCGGCACCGGCGGCCTCCCGGCCGGGCACCCGGGAATCGAGCCGGCCGGCGCCCAGGGCGGGTCAGCGGGGGCGGGGCAGCACCGCCGGGCCGCGCGGGGCGAGGAGGAGGTCCTCGTACGCGTGGTGCCGGCGGGTCGTGGTGCGGTGGTGCAGCAGCCCGGCCGCGCGGGCGGGCTCACCGGCGTCGACGAGGGCGCGGGCGAGGGTGTCCTGAACGATCTCCCGCTCCACCCGCACCCCGCCGATCCGCTCCGTCCGTCCGCCCAGGCCCTCCAGCAGCTCCACCGCGGCGCGCGGCCGGCCCGCGGTGATCTCCGCCAGCGCCCGCACCACCGGGGCGAGGACATCGCGGTAGTCCGGGCGCGGGTCGCCGGCGGCCCGGCGGGCGAGGAGAAGGAGATCGTCGGTGGCGGCCTCCACGGCCAGCGCCAGCGCCAGATTGAAGGTGTGGAAGACCTCCGCCATCCCGCCCGGCGCGGCGAGCAGTTCCCGGACCCGCGCCGGGTCGCTCCGGCCCGCCGGTGTCTGCCCCGCCAGCAGCAGCCGCCAGTTGGTCGCGGCCCGCATGCCCACATCCGTGACCGCCAGCGCCGTGTCCGCCCGCCGGCGGGCGTCCGGGAAGTCACCGCAGGCGATGGAGTGCAGCGCGGCATGCCAGTTCAGATGCCGCGACTGCACCGCCTGCGGGTCGGTCGCGAGCCACCGGTCCAGGAACTGGGCGGAGTCGGAGCCGCCGCCCAGTTCGTGCTCGGCGTGCGCGAGGGCGTGCGCCGCCGTGCCCGAGCGGGGGCAGAGCCCCAGCGTGTGCACGGCCAGCTCGTACGCCTCGCGCACCCGGCCCTGCTCGGCGCGGGTCGCGGCCAGCCAGCTCATCCACGGCCAGCTGTCCGGGCCGGCCACCGCGGCCTGCTGCTCCATCAGCACCTCGCCCTGGGTGCGGTAGGCGGCCTCCTCGCAGGAGGGGAAGGCGCCCAGCAGCAGCCCCGCCTCCTCGTCGGCGGGCCACCGCGCGAAGTGCGCCACCAGATGATCGGCCGTCAGCCGGTACTGCCGGTGCGTATGGAGGAAGACCCCGTAGACCAGGCTCGCCTCCCGCTCACCCGCGCCCAGCGCGTCCCGGTGCGCGAGCGACAGCTCCTCCTTCAGCGTGGTGTCGTCCAGGCTGTCGCCGACCACCAGGGTCAGCAGCGCACGGGCCACCCCGCACCCCGGGTCCGACGCCACCCACTCCCGCAGCAGGGGCAGCGCCCGCCCGCTCAGGGCCAGCAGCTCGGTCACCGCCCGCTCCGCCACCGGCGCCTCCACCCGGCCCGCCGGGCGCCCGTCGCTCACCGCCGCCCCGTCACACGCTGGGCCGGATGATGGCGGTGCAGACGATGCCGCTGTTGCCGCAGTTGTTGCGCGGCAGACTCAGCGGCAGACCCGCCTGGTTGCCGCTCGCCGCCCCGCTGCCGGCCGCCGTGGCACCCGCCGACTGCGCGGCGCCCTGGTTGGCACAGGCGTTCCCGAAGGCCGCGTTCCCGATGCCGATGACGCTCGCGTGCGCGGCGCCCGCCGGGAGCAGCGCCGCCCCGGCCACCGCGCCCAGCACCGCCGCCCGCACACCCGCACGCCCCGCGCCGCCACCCGTGCTCCGCATGTCCAAGCCCATCGTGCTCCTCCTCGGTCGGCGCCGCGAGCGCGGCACCCGTGGGACCGGCCCGGCAGAACGAACCCGGGCCGCACCTCGCCCAACGAGCGAACTACCCTTCCGTCACCGGAACCGTGGCCGTGGAACCCGGTCCGGTCCACGGGGGAGGGCGACGGAACGGCGTCCGCGTGACCGGGGCATCCGGGCGGCCCGGCAACGGGTCGTACGAGCGGGTGGGTCCGCCGCCGCGGCCTCCCGCCAGGACTCGCCCGGGCCCGTCCGCGAAGGCGCCGGTGCCCGCCGTTCGTGAACAGCGTGTTGCCGGTCCGCCGCACCGGGGCCGGACGGGCCGATACTGGCCGGACGATTCCGGGGCGGGGGCAGCGGTGGACTGGTGGCCGGGGCTGGGCGGGCTGGCCGCCGGCCTGCTCATATCGGTGGTGACAGCACCGGTCGGGGTGTCCGGGGCGGTGTTCCTGCTCCCGGTGCAGCTGAGCGTGTTCGCCGTGCCCAACCCGGCGGTCACCCCGACGAATCTCCTCTTCAACGTCGTCGCGGGCCCCGGCGCCCTGTGGCGCCACCGGCGGACGGGCGCCCTGCGCGGTCCGCTCACCCGGCGCCTGGTCCTGGGCACCCTCCCGGGTGTGGTCGCCGGCGCGGCGATCCGGGTCTTCGCGCTTCCCGGCCCCACGGTCTTCCGGCTCCTCATCGCCGGTCTGCTGCTCCCGCTCGGCCTGTGGCTGTGCCTGCGCACGCTGCGGCCGGTACGGCACCGGCCGGCGGCCGAGCCGGCGGCGCGGACGGTCACCGGACTCGCCGTCGCCGTGGGCGTGGTCGGCGGCATCTACGGCATCGGCGGCGGCTCCCTCCTGGGGCCGGTTCTGGTGGGCAGGGGGATGCCGGTCGCCCGTGTCGCGCCGGCCGCCCTCGCCGCCACCTTCGCCACCTCGGTCGTCGGTGCCGCCACCTTCGCCCTGCTCTCCCTCACCAGCGGCGGGGAGATCGCACCGGACTGGTATCTGGGGCTCTCCTGCGGCCTCGGGGGACTGGTCGGCGGATACCTCGGCGCCCGCGTCCAGCCGTATCTCCCCGAGACGGCGCTGCGGCTCCTCCTCGGCGGGCTCGCCGCCGCGATCGGCGCCCTCTACGCCCTCCGGGCGCTCGGCTGAGGCAAGGAAAGCGCCCGGCGCGAGACACGGGGAGCGGCGCCGGTCCGCGCGGCCGGACCGGCGCGGCCCCGCTGCCGCGCCCCACCCGCGCCCGTCCCTCAGTGCTCGGTGAGCATCCCCTCGCGGAGCCTGCCCAGGGTGCGGGTCAGGAGACGGGAGACATGCATCTGGGAGAGGTTCAGCTCGGCCCCGATGGCCGCCTGGGTCATCTCCTGGCCGAAACGCATCTCCAGGATGCGCCGTTCGCGGTCCTCCAGCTTCTCCAGCAGCGGCGCGAGCGCGCGGAAGTCCTCCACCAGCTCCATCGCCGGGTCGACATCGCCGAGCACATCGCCGTACGACCGGCCTCCCGAGGAGTGCGCGGGAGACTCGTCGGACTCGGCCGTCGGGAGGTCGAGGGAGCCGGCGGTGTAGCCGTTGGAGGCCACCATGCCCTCGATGACCTCGTCCTTGCTCAGGTCGAGGAACTCGGCCAGCTCCCCGACGGTCGCGTCGCGGTCCAGGACCGTGGCGAGTTCGTCGCGGGCCTTGGCCAGCTCGGTGCGCAGCTCCTGGAGCCGGCGCGGGACATGGACGGCCCAGGAGGAGTCACGGAAGTACCGCTTGATCTCCCCGACGATGTAGGGGATGGCGAAGGTGGTGAACTCCACCTCACGGCTCAGGTCGAACCGGTCGATCGCCTTGATCAGGCCGATCGTCCCGACCTGGACGATGTCCTCCATCTCCCCGCTGCCGCGGTTGCGGAACCGGCCCGCGGCGAACCGCACCAGGGACAGGTTCATCTCGATCAGGGTGTTGCGGGCGTACTGGTACTCGGGCGTGCCCTCCTCCAGGATCTGGAGGCGGTCGAAGAAGACCTTGGACACGCCCTTGGCGTCCTTGGGTGCCATCCGGAGCGGCTCGGTGACCCTGGGGAGATCACCGGTCGGGGCGGGGCCCGTGGTGCGCTCGTGTGTGGCGCCTTCACGGTACGGGGCGGGTATGACGCTCGTCATCGCGGCCAGGCTCCCTTCGAGCGGAGGTGTGGAGCTGCGCCTGCCCGCGCCCATGACATCCACACCTGGCGGGAGCGATTCCTCCACGGACCGCTCAGCTCGGTGGCCTGGAACCGCTCGTGCCGGGGGTCGCCTCGATGAGCCGGAAGATGTTGGGGGCCGGCAGGGGGGTGACGGCGCGCAGGGTGAAGCCGGAGGCGGCGCAGAGGGCGGCGAAGTCGTCCTCGGTGCGTTCGCGGCCGCCGACGTTGACGAGCATGTTGAGATCGCTGAGGTAGACACCGCTGTACTGGTCGGCGGGGACCGTCGGGGGCAGTACGGGCTCCACGATCAGCAGGGCGCCGTGGTCGGGGACGACCTCGCGGATGTGCCGCAGGATCGTGGCGCACTGCTCGTCGTTCCAGTCGTGGATGATGCTCTTGAGGAGATAGAGGTCTCCGCCGTCCGGGGCGGAGGCGAAGAAGTCGCCGGTCCGGAGGGTGACGCGTTCGGTGAGCCCTTCGGCGGCGAAGCGCCCGGCCGCCTGGGCCAGCCCCTCGGCCGTGTCGTAGAGGATGCCGCGCAGACCGGGGTGGGCCCGGAGAATGCCGCTCAGCAGCGTCCCGTCGCCGCCGCCGATGTCCACCACGGTGGTGAAGCGCCCGAAGTCGAAGTGGTGCGGGGCGGCTTCGGCGGTGGACCGCGTGGCCTGGCTCATCGCCGCGTTGAAGACGGCGGAGAGCTCCGGGTGCTCCTTGAGATGGCCGAAGAAATCCGTTCCGAAGACGGTGCGGAACGTGGTCTCGCCGGTACGGATTCCCTCGCCCAGCAGCTCCCACGCGCGGACCATCATGGGCTCGGTGAACATCGAGGCCATGGCGAGCATGGAGCCGGGGCTGTCGGAGCGCAGCAGATCGCCCGCCCCGGTCGTGCGGAAGACCCCGGGCGCGGGCTCGGCGAGCAACTGGAGTCCGGCCAGGGCGCGGAGCAGGCGCAGAGTGGCCCGCGGGTGGGTGGAGAGGGTGCGGGCGAGGCCGTCGGCGGTGACGTCGCCCGCGCCGATCCGGTCGAAGACCTCCAGCCGGGTCGCCACTCCCAGGACCTCGGAGGCCATCCGGCCGAAGACGAGCCGGCCCACGACGGCCTGGGGCGGCGGGCCCGCCGCGGGGGATTCCGCGCCGTCCGCCGGTCCGTGCTGATCCCCGGCCATCGCGTGCCTCCTGGCATATTGGGTAACCCAGACCTTAGGGGTACGTGTTCGGCGCGTCCCGTTCCGGCGGGCCCGGAACTCCACGAGGAGCCCGGGCGTTCCCCAGGCGGGCGCGACCCAGCGTGTTGTGCCGAGGGAACAAGAGATAGTCGAGGTGGTACCAGTGCCGATGTGGGACCGGATCAAGGATCAGGCCAAGGCCCTCCAGCAGCAGGGCCAGGGGGCGGGCGGCTCGTCCGGGCACGCGCGGCCCGGTACGGGAGGGGCCGTGCGCCCCGGCTCGGGCCAGGGCTCCGGCTCCGGCTCCGGCTCCGGAGGGTCCAAGGCGCAGTTGGTCGGGATGCTGAAGGGTCAGCTCGACTCGCTCAAGACCGAGCTGAAGAGCGGGGCGTACCGCGATGCCAGCATGGCCACCTGCGCTCTGGTGGCGGCGGCCGACGGGCATGTCGACCCCACCGAGCGGCAGAATGTCGAATCCCTGATCCTCTCGAACAATGTGCTCCAGAACTTCCCGGCCGACCAGCTGCGGAGCCGGTTCAACAAGCATGTCGACGTGCTGATGACGGACTTCGCCCGGGGCAGGGCCGAGGCGCTCCAGGAGGTGGCCAAGGCGGCGAAGAAGCCCGCCGAGGCGCGTGCCGTCGTCCAGACCGGGATCGTGGTGGCCGGCGCCGACGGCTACATCCAGCCCGCCGAGGAGCAGATCCTGCGCGAGGTGTGTGCGGCTCTGGGGCTGTCCCCGGCGGAGTTCGGGATCTGAGACATCCGGGCCCGCCGTGGATGTCCGCCCCGGGACCCGCCGGCGCGAGCCGGTGCGGCGGGCCCCGGGGCGGGGCGGGGCGGCGGGTTACCGCGAGGAGCGGGAGAGGCGGGCACATGAGAGGGACCGGTTCCCATGTGCCCGCCCCGTCTGGGGAGTTTCTCTCGGGTCGGGCCGGATCGGTGAGCGAGGCCCGGTGCCGGGCCTCGCGAGCCCGGCACGATCCGGAAGAGACGGCCTAGGGGGCCACCGGTCTCCCGGCGGCGCTCTGTTCGAACCGCTCCCGCGGGCAGACACAGAGGTAGGCGTCCTTGCCCGGCTTCTCGATGGCCCGGACGACGGTGAACCCGGCGTACTCGAAGATCCTGCGGGCGGCGGTGTTGCGGACATCCGGCTCGACCACCACCCGGCGGGTCCCCGGGTCGGCGAACAGCTCCGTCATCGCCCTGGTGATCGCCGCACGGGTGAAGCCGTGCACCGGGGTGTCGGTGGGAGCGACCAGGAAGTGCAGCCCCACATCCCCCGGTTCGGCCGGGTAGAGCCCGGCCAGATCCACATACCGGGGGTTGTACCGCTCCATCAGGAAGGCGGGCTCTCCGTCGGCCAGGCCGATGAAGGCGTCGTAGTGCTCATGGGCCGCCTTCATCAGATACTCCCGCTCGACGTCCTCGACCCGGGCGTCCTGCATCATCCAGTACACGGCCTTGGGGTGGGTGACCCACCCGTGGACCAGTCCGGCGTCGGCGAGGGGGTCGAGCGGCCGGACGGTGAGGCCGGCCGCCCGACGGGGAGCCGGGCCGCCCGGGTCCCCCTTCGGGGGGCGGACACGGCTCGTACGGCCGGTGCGGCGCCCGCGGTCGGTGCGGTTCGCGCTGTCCGCGCGGCTCACGCGGCGGCTCCCCGGACGGCACGGGGTGCCGCTCTCGTCCGGGGGCGCCCCCCGCCCTCCGTCCCGCCTTCGGTGCCCATGGCCCGGTCTCCGCCCGGGATCACCCGCAGGGCGGCGGAGCGCAGCCGTCTCGCCGCCCCGGCACCGCCGGTGGCCGGGATTCCGGGGCGGGGGCCGGTGTCCGTGGACAGGACCACGGCCGGCTCCGCTCCTTCCGTTCGCGAGGGGCGGCCGGCCGTGGCCGGGCCGTCACCGGGCAGGTGCGTGCGCATGCAATGCCCTTCTGGGTGGGATGCCTGGGGCGCCTCCCGGAAGGAGACGCCCACCGGGAAGTGCGTGAACTTAGGCTAGCCTGACCTAACTTCAATGTCATCCCCGTGTCCGGGCACCGGCGTGTCGTCAGACCCCCCGCCCGAACCCCGTGAGGGTGCCGGGGTCGACGGCGTGGCCCAGCAGATGCAGCGGCGCGGCACGCACACCGGCCGCATCCGCCGCCGCCCAGTGGGCCAGCCCTGTCGCTCCGTCGACCGGGCCGCGCACCAGGGGGACACCCGCGCCGGAGGCGTGCAGCAGCGACTCCAGCCGGCAGGAGGCGACCGTGCCCGGCAGCCACGGCTGGGCGAGATACCCGGCGGCCGCGGCCTCCGGCAGCCCCTCGGCCACCCGCCGTTCGACGGCGCCGACGGCCAGCAGCCCGCCGCCGACGACCAGGACGTCCGCCCGCTCCCGCATCCTGGCGAGCGCGCGGTCCGTGTCGAAGCAGTGCGGGAAGGAGTCATCGACCACCGTCGTGCCGGGCCTCAGCCGGCCGATGTCGAGCAGCGCCCCGCCGCCGCTGACCGCGGCCACGATCAGACCCGCCCCGTACACCGCCCCGGGAAGCCCGCCGCCGGACTCCAGCACCTCCACGGCATCCGCGAGCCCCCGCGCGCACAGGCTCTCCGCCATCTCCTTCAGCCGAGGCCCGCTCCCCGGCACATCGCACAGCAGCAGCCGGGCGGGCGGGCGCCGGCCCTCGGCCACGGCCCGGGTCAGCAGCAGCTCCAGCGACGAGGCACCGATCGAACCGAGCCCCACGAACGCGACGGTGAGCCCGCCCAGCTCCCGCCGGGTCGCGCCGAGCGCCGCGCGCACCGTCCTGACCACGGAGACGACGGTCATCGCGTGCCCGGTGGTGACGGCGGCACCCGCGCCCTCGGCGCCACCGGCACGGAGCACATCGAATCCGTAACCGGTCAGCGAGGGGATCATCCCCGCGAGGGAGACGGTCCGCGCGCCGAGGGAGGAGGCGAGAGCCACTCCCCGGCCGGTATGGCGGAGCAACTCCGCACCGGGGGCCAGTTCGTCCGCGAAGACCGGCGCGCACACGAACCCCGACCGCCCGAGCGGGGTGCTCAGCGTTTCGAGGAGACGCGGCCCGCCGTCGGGGAAGAGCAGGCTCCGCAACTCCTCGCGCGGCAGCGCCGACTCCGGCAGCCGCGCCAGCCGCGCGAGATGGGCCGGGGACGGCAGATAGCCGATCAGCGCGGCGTCCATCCGCTCGCCCTCCGCTGCTGTCGTCCCCGGCCGCGCCCCGGCCGAAGGCGCCGGGCGGGCGGCGTCCGCGCGGGCCAGCCCGTCCCGTACCGCGTCCGCCAGACCCGCCAGTTCCCCGGCGGAGAACGCCGCCCCGGACCCGCGCACGGTGACCCGGAGACGCTCCCCGTCGAGACGCGCCGCCAGAAACACATCCGTACCGGCCGGCGGGGTGAACTCGCCGGCGCTGTCGTCCTGGGCGACGGTCAGCGTCTCTCCGCTCCGGGGCCCCAGGGCGGAGAAGTCCAGCAGGGTGAAGAAGAACTGCGAGGCCAGGGGCAGCCCGCTCGGAAGCGGCGGCACCGGGCCCTCGTGGGTCCGGGCCGCGACGGCCTCGGCGGCGATCCGCCGCAGATCGTCGCCGAACCCCGGATCGGCGGGCCGCCCGGAGCCCGGACCGCCCGGCCGCAGCGGCACGGCGTCCGCGAACGGGCCGAACACCCGGTTCACATCCGGCAGCGGATGGTCCCGGCCGGACACCGCCAGGCCGAGGACCAGATCCGCCCGGCCGGTCGCCGCCACCAGCGCCCGGTAGTAGGCGGTGAGCAGCGGTGCGTACAGCGTGGCACCGGCACGGGACGCCAGCGCGCGCAGCTCCCCGACCCGGTCGGCCTCGATCACGAACCCCTGGGTGTGGAACGGCGCCGGCTCCCGGCCGTCCGCGCCGTCCGGGCGCAGCACCGGCCTCCGGTACGGGGCGCCGAGCCGCGCCCACCGGCCGGCGCCGGGCTCTTCACCGCCGGCCGCCTCCGCCGGGTGGTCCGTGCGCTGTTCCGCCCGGCGGGCGAGATGGGCGGCGCAGTCGCGGAAGGTGGTCCGCAGCGCGGGGAGTTCGGGCCGCTCCCCACGGGTCAGCGCGTCGTACCCGGCCATCAGCTCCCGTATCAGGAGGGCGGCGCTGTAGCCGTCGCCGATGATGTGGTGCGCGTGCACCACCAGGACGTGTTCGTCCGGCGCGACGGTGAGCACCCGCAGACGCAGCAGCGGCCACGCCCACGGTTCGAGGCGGCGCGCCCGCTCGGCGGCGACACGCTCGTCCAGCCGGTCCGGCCCGGTGAGGGTCTCGAACTCGACCGGCAGCCGCAGGGAGGGCGGAAGCTCCTGCTGGACGGCCGGGCGGGCCCCGGCGGGGAAGACGGTGCGCAGCATGGGATGGCGCGCGACGAGCAGATCCACCGCCGCCTGGAAGTGGTCGGTGCGCAGCGGCCCGTACAGACGCAGCCGGGTGAGCCAGGACGATCCGGCGCCCGGCGCGATGGCCTCGGCCAGCAGAAACCCCCGCTGGCCCGGAGTGAGCGGAAACGGCGCGGGCCCGGCCGGGTGCGGCTCGGCGCCGCCCACTGCCTCCCGGTCACCCACTGCCTCCCGGTCACCCACCGGAGCCTCGTCCGCTGTCCGTGCCGAGGCGTCGGCTGCCGCGCTGTCGATGGCCGCGGCGAGGGCCGCGAGGGTGCGGTGCCGGTAGACGACGGTCGGCCGGGGGAGCGCTCCGCCCTGCCGCTCCAGCCGGGCGAACACCTCCAGGACGAGCAGCGAGTCGCCGCCCAGCGCGAAGAAGTCGTCCTCACGGCAGACCTCGCCGGTCCGGAGCAGCGCGGACCAGATCCCGGCCAGCCGGACCTCGGTCGGGGTCGACGGAGGTGTGCGCCGGTCCGGGTCCGCCGGGCCGCCGGCCGCCGTGCCCGGTGCGCCGGAGGGCGCGCCGCCGGCGGCTTCGAGGGCCAGCAGCCGGCGGCGGTCGACCTTGCCCGTCCCCGTCAGCGGCAGCGCCTCCACCGGGGTGACGCGGGCCGGGACCATGTACGGCGGCAGGGTCGCGGCCAGATGGCGCCGGAGCGCGGCGGCGTCCGGCCGGGGCGCCCCGGGCCTGGCGGTGACGAAGGCGGCGAGGCGGCCGTCCCGGACCAGCACGACGGCGTGCGCGACGTGCGGATGCGTCTGGAGCACCGCCTCGGTCTCACCCGGCTCGATCCGGTGTCCACGGATCTTCACCTGGTCGTCCAGCCGTCCGAGGAACTCCAGGGTGCCGTCCGGGGAGCACCTGACCCGGTCGCCGCTGCGGTACCAGCGCCGCCCTCCGCGTACGGTGAACGCGGCCTCGGTCAGCTCCGGTTCGCCCAGATACCCCGGGGTCAGACCGGTTCCGGAGATGAGCAGCTCACCCGCCTCACCGGGCGGCAGGGTCTCGCCCCCGGGGCCGGCCACCCGCACCTCCGCGCCGGTCACGGGGCGTCCGATCGGCAGCCGCCGCACATCGTCGCCGGGCCTCGCGGTGATCACATGGCAGGTGGTGTTGATGGTGGCCTCGGTCGGCCCGTACAGATTCGCGATGCGCGAGCCGGTCCCGAAGAGGTCGAACCAGCGGCGGACATGAGCGGGCGACAGCGCCTCGCCCCCGACGTGAATCCACCGCAGCGCCGACAGATCCGGCCGCGCGGACCCCCGCCGCACCCGGTCCTCGGCAGCGGTCAGCAACTGCTCCCACAGCGTGGGGACGGAGCTCCACACGGTGATCCGGGTGCGTTCGACATGGGTCAGCAAAAGGTCGGGATCGCGTACGAGACGCCAGTCCACCGCCACCACGGCGGCGCCGACGAGCAGTGGGGCGAGCAGCTGGCGGACCGAGGCGTCGAAGCAGATCGACGCGGTCTGGGCGAGGCGGTCGCTCGCGTCGTAGCCGAAGGCGCCGATCGCCCAGTCGAGATAGTTCTCCATCGACCGGTGGGTGATGGGCACGGCCTTGGGCCGGCCGGTGGAGCCGGAGGTGAAGATGACATAGGCGGTCGAGCCGGCGTCGACGGGGCCGTCGGGCGCGGGGGCCGCGCCGTTCCGCGCGGTGGGCGCGGGTCCGTCCACCGGCACCAGGGTGACGGCGTCGCCGAGCGCGTCGGCCGCCGCGCGGGTGGGCGCGTGACAGACCACCGTACGGGCACCGGAGCGGGCGAGCTGGTCCGTCAGACGCGCGGTCGGATGGCCCGCGTCCAGCGGTACCCAGCCCGCGCCCGCCCGCAGCACGGCGACGACCGAGACGACGGTGTCGGCGCCCGGCTCGGTGAGGAGCCCCACGAGGGAGCCGGGTGCCACCCCGCGCGCCAGGAGCCCGGCCGCGAGGGAGCGGGAGGCCCGGTCGAGTTCGCGGTACGTCAGGGTGGTGGCGCCGGTGTCGACGGCGAGGGCGTCCGGGGTGGAGCGGAACCGGGCCAGCAGCCGGGGGACCAGCGTGGCGAAGCCGGTCTCCGGCGCATCGGGCGCGGGTGGGGCGGGCTCCTCGGGGGAGGGCCTCCGCGTGGCGCCGAGCGCGGCCAGTCCGTCCTGGAATTCGTCCGCGAGACGGGCCACCGTCGCCGGTGCGAAGAGCCGGGCGGGGAAGTTCCACGAGAAGCGCAGCGCCGACGCGTCCTCCCAGCACAGCAGGCTCAGCCGGGTCGCCGGGGTCGCGGTCCCGGCGGCGGTCGGGCGCACCGACACCGGGCACGGCCCGTCCGGAGCGGACGGGAAGCGGGCGAGGCTGAAGCCGGCGGGGCTCACCGTCCGGGGGCCGTGGGCACTGCCGGGCAGCAGCCGGGCCAGATCGAGACCGGTCGGCTCCGCGTGCCGCTCGCCCTCCAGCCAGATGTCCCGCAGCCGCTCCGCCAGCGCGGGCAGCGGCTCGTCCGGGTCGGTGTCGCAGAACAGCGGGAGGGTGTCGGCGAGCGGGCCCACGAGCCGGTCCAGACCGGCGAACCGGCCATCGCGCCGGGCCCGCGCGACATTGACGGCGATCCGGCGCTGCCCGGTCCACCGGGCCAGGGAGCGCACATGGGCGGCGAGCAGCAGATGGAACAGACTCACGCCGTGCGCGGCGGCCCGCTCCTCCAGCGCGGCGGTGAGCGCCGGGTCCAGGGCGCGCCCATGGGTGGCGACCGGACCGCCGGGAGGGGCGGTGGGATCGCCGTCGTACGGCAGCCGCAGCTCCTCGCGCCCGGTGGCGATCCGCTCCGACCAGTAGCGCAGATCCCCGTCGAGGGCGGTGCCGGAACGCTCGGCGGCGGCAGCGGCGGCGTACCGCCCGAAGTCCGTCTCCAGGGCCGGCAGCGCCGGTTCGCGCCCCTGGGAGAGCGCGGTGTAGAGCGACCACAGCTCCTCGCCGAGGACGCTCAGACTGTATCCGTCGCCCGCCGCATGGTGGATCACCAGCACCAGATGGGCGACCTCAGCGCTCTCCCGGGCGAGCACCGCGCGCAGGGGAGGCTCGGCGGAGAGGTCGAACGGCCGGTTGCAGAGCGCGGCTTCGGCCTCCGCGGGGCCGGAGGGGCACTCGCGCACCTCGTACCAGGCGGAGAGGGGGGCGGGGGGCGCGATGTACTGCCTCGGCAGGGTCGTGCCGCCCCGGCCGTCCGGGGTGTTCCCGGCGGTCTCGATACGCATCCGCAGCATGGAGTGCCGTGCGGCGAGCGCGGCGAGGGCCCGGCCGAGCAGACCGGTGTCCAGGGGGCCCCGGATGGTCTGGCGCACATGGCCGCGGGGCGGTACGTCCGGATGGAGCCGGCCGCCGGTGTGCAGGGCCAGTTGCACGGGGGTGAGCGGGAACGGGGTGCCGTCCGGGACGGGAGCGGGGGAGAGGGGGCGGAGGCCGCGCTGTGCGGTGCCCCCGGCGGTCCCCGGCGGGGGAGAGGTGTCGAGGTGGGCGGCGAGTTCGCGGACGGTCCGGTACTCGAAGAAGAGCGTGGCGGGCAGCGGGATGCCCAGCTCGCGTTCGAGCCGCCGGGCGAGATCGACGGCGGCGAGCGAGTCGAGGCCGAGGGAGAAGAAGGGCTCGTCGTCGAAGTCGGCGGTCGCCGGCAGCCGCAGCGCCGCGGCCAGCAGACGGCGCAGCAGCGCGGTGGTGGTGTCCCTGTCGGTGTCGGTGCCGGTGTCGGTGCCGGTGCCGGTGGTCCGGGCGGCCGGGGCCGGGGGGAGCGGGGGTGCCGGGTCGTGTCCGGCCGGTGTCCCGGGCGCCGCGCGCACGGGTCCGGTGGCCGGGGGCGCCGCGGGGGCCGCGCCGGGCAGGGGGAGGGGCGCCGCCGCGTCCGTCGGGCGCGGGGCGGACAGTTCGCACGGGGTCTGTGGGGTCTGTGGGGTGTGCGGGGTCGGATCGGCGATCAGGAGCTGTGCCGCGTCGACCCCGCACCCCGCCCGGAGCGCGGCCAGCGCGGGGGCGGTGGCCAGAGGCCGCCCGCCGGCCGGTCCGGGGACCCCGCCCAGGGCGGCGGCCAGCCCGATCCCGGCGAACGCGCCGAGGTTCACCGACTGCCACGGCCGGCCGGCCCGGCGCTCCGAAGCGGCGAACGCGTCCAGGAAGGCGTTGGCGGCGGCGTAGTCGCCGAGCCCGCCCGCCAGCCCCGGCAGCACGGCCGAGACCGAGGAGAACGCGACACAGACCGAGGGGCTCAGCCCGTGCCGCCGCAGCCCCAGTGAGAGCAGCAGACTGCCGCGCGTCTTGGCGGCCAGGACCTCGGCCATCTCCTCGGGGGACGTGTTCCGCAGCGTCCCCGGCCGCACCACCCCGGCGGCGTGGAAGACGGCGTCCAGACGGGGGAGTCCGGCGACGAGGGCGAGGAGGGCGTCGACATCCCGCTCCACCGACACATCGGCGACCCGGTGGTGGACGGTGGCGCCGAGCGCGGTGAGTTCCCCGGCCAGCCCCGGGGGGAGGTGGGGGGAGCGGCCCGCGAGGACCAGAGTCGGGCGGCCGAGCCCGGCGAGTTCCCGGGCCAGCGCGGCACCGATCCCCCCGCCGCCGCCGGTGATCAGGAAGGTGCCGTGCGGCGGCAGCGGGGACGCCGCCGCGCCGGGCGCACCGGTCAGAGGGCTGACCGCACGGGTCAGCCTGCGCCCCGCGCGCCAGGCGACCACGGCGGCGGAGCCACCCGCAGTTCCGGTCGCCGGACCGTCCGTCGCTCCGGTCGCCGTGGCGCCCGCCCGCAGTTCGGCCAGCACGGCCGCCCACCGCTGCGACGGGGTGTCGAGCGAGCAGAGGTCCACCGCGGTGGCGGCGACTCCCGGTGTCTCCCGGGGGAGAGCCAGGAGCAGCCCGCCGAGGACGGCGTGGGCCGGGCGCGGCCGTTCGGGCGCCGTCCCCGTGGTGTGGACGTCCTCGGTCAGCACCAGCAGCCGGCCCGCCCGGGTCCGGTCGAGCAGCGCGAGCGCCGTGTGGAAGGCGTTCAGCGCGGTGTCCTGCGCCCGGTCGAGCGCTGCGGGGCCGGTGAGGTCGGGAGCCGGGCCCGCCACCAGGACAACGGCGTCGGGCGGACCGTCACCCGCGCCGTGCGGACGGATGCCCTCGGCGGCGAGCCGCTCCGCGAGCGCGCTCACGGAAGCGGCGTCGGGACCGGTCAGCGCGACCGTGCGCACCTCGCGGCGGTCACCGGACGGAGCGGCCTCCGTCCACGCGACCCGGTGCAGCAGGGCGTTCGCGGGAGGGCCGGGCCAGTGCCGGGCGCGCTGGAAGGGGTAGGGAGGCAGCGCGACACGGCGGTGACCGGCGTCGAGCGCCGTCCGGTCCAGCGGTACGCCGTGCGACCACAGCCGTCCGACGGTCTCCAGGAGCCGCCGGGGCGCGTCGTCCTCGTCGCCCCCGCCACCGGGGCCCGGCAGCGCGGGCAGCACCAGCACCCGGTCACCGGAGCGATCACGGCCACCGGCGGGCCCGTCGGCGGGGGCGCCGGACCCGGTGGAGCCCGCCCCCTCGGCCGCCGCGCGTACCGCCCCCGTCAGCGACGCTCCCGGTCCCACCTCGACGAAGGTGTCGTAGCCCTCGGCCGCCAGCCGCTCCACCGCCCGGCCGAAGAGCACCGGCCGCAGGGCGTGGGCGCGCAGATACGCCGGGTCCAGCGCCGGCCCCCACTCGCCGGTGACCGTGCTCAGCAGCGGCAGGGACGGGGCGTGGAGGGTGAGCGCCCGTGCCGCGTCGGCGAGCCCCTCGGCGATGGGCCGCATCAGCGGTGAGTGGAAGGCCCGGGACACCGGCAGCCGCTGTACGGCGAGTTCCCGCGCGGCCAGGGCGCGGGCCGCACGGTCCACGGCGGGCACGGTGCCGGAGAGGACCAGCAGTCCGGGTCCGTTCCGCGCGGCGACGGCGAGTGTCCCCTCGGCGCGGGCGGCCTCCCCGGCGAGCGCCCCCGCGACCGCGCCGGCCACCGCGTCGGCACCGCCGCGTACGGCGATCATGGCGCCGGGCTCGGTGAACGCGCCCATGAGACGGCCGCGTTCGGCCGCGAAACGTACCGCGTCCTCCAGGGTCAGCATCCCGCTGACGCAGGCGGCGGCGACCTCCCCGACGCTGTGCCCGGCGACCGCGTCGGGCTCCACGCCCCAGCTCCGCAACTGCCGGGCGAGTGCCACCCCGGAGGCGACCAGCAGGGGTTGGGCCACGTCCGTGGGGGGCGGCGCGGCGTCCGGGTCCGCGCCCGGGTCGAGACACCACTCCAGGAGGGTCCGGCCGCGCAGCGGGCCGAGGAGGGCGGACGCCTCGTCCAGGGTGTCCCGGAACACCGGGGCGGCACCGTGGAGGGCGCGGCTCCGGAGGGGGTGCCGCCCGCCCTGCCCGGGCAGCAGGAAGACGACGCGCGGACGCCGGGAACGGATGGTGCGCCCGACGGTCCTGGTGTTTCCGGTGTTTCCGGTCGTTCCGGCAGCTCTGGTGCCCCCGGTGGTTCCGGTGCCCCCGGTGGTCCTGGCGGTCCTGGTCGTTCCGACGGCCCCGGCGCCCTCGGTTGTTCCGGCTGCCCCAGCGTCCTCGGCACCCTCGGTCGCTCCGGCGGCCCCGGCGGCCCCGGCGCCCTCGGTCGTTCCGACGGCCCCGGTCATCGTGGCGGTCCCGGTCATCGCGGCGGTCCCGGTGGTCCTGGCGGTCCCGGTCGTCCCGGCAGCCCCGGCGCCCTCGGTGGGCCCGGTCGTCCTGGCACTCCCGGCAGCCCCCTTCGTCCCCTCGCCCCCGGCAGCTGTCCCGGCCGTGACGATCGCGCGGAGTCGGCCCCGCAGATCGCCGCCGCTGTCGGCGACCACGGCGAGCCGGTGCGGACCGTCGTCCCGGGAGGTGCTCGCGCTCAGACAGACATCGCCCGCGCTCACCTCCGGGTGACGGTCCAGATGGTCGGCCAGATCCGCCGCCGCCTCCGTCAGCGCCGCCGCGCCACGGGCCGAGAGGGTGAGCAGATGAGGCCCCCGGCCGCGCTCGTGCCCGGCGCGGGGGAGCGGGGGCGGCGGGGCCTGTTCGAGGATGGCGTGGGCGTTGGTGCCACCGAATCCGAAGGCGTTGATCCCCGCCACCAGCGGTCCGGGCGCGTCCCACTCCCTGGCCTCGGTCACCACGGCGAAGCCGGCCCGCCCGGGTGCCGGGGAGTGCGGTGTGTGGTGCAGCGAGGCGGGAAGCGCGCGCCGGCCCAGAGCCAGGACCACCTTCACCAGGGCGGGCAGGGCCGCCGCGTTCAGCAGATGGCCGATGTTGGTCTTCACCGAGCCGAGCAGCCGGGGCTCCCCGTCGGAGCGCACGGGAAACGCGTGGGCGAGCGACTGGAGTTCGATCGGATCACCCACGGCCGTACCGGTGCCGTGCGCTTCCACATAGCTCACCGACGCGGGGTCGACACCGGCCTCCTCGTACGCCCGGGAGATGACCTCGCGCTGCCGCAGCGGATTGGGCGCCAGCAGGCTCAGCGACCGGCCGTCGTTGTTGACGGCCGTCCCGCGCACCACCGCGAGTACCGGATCGTCGGCGAGGCGGGCCGCGTCCAGACGCCTCAGAACGAGGGCCGCGCCGCCCTCGCCGGGTACGAAGCCGTCGGCGGCGGCGCTGAAGGCGCGGCCCCGCCCGGTGGGGGAGAGGGCCTGGGCCGCCTCCAGCAGCCGGTGGCCGGTGGGCGTGAGATGGAGGTTCACCCCGCCGACGACCGCGAGGTCGCACTCCCCGTCGAGCAGGCTGCGCCGGGCCAGGTGGAGGGCGACCAGACCCGAGGAGCAGGCCGTGTCGACGGCGAGCGCGGGCCCGTCGAGATCGAGGCTCTGGGAGACCCGGGCGGCGAGGAGGCCCGGCAGGTTCCCGGTGAGCACTCCGGGCAGCGGGGAGCCGTCCCCCGCCGCCCGGTCCAGGATCTCGCGGTAGCCGCTCTCCCCAACGGCGGCGAAGACGCCGATCCGCCGGCCACGCCTGCGCGGCCCCGCGTGACCGGCCCGTTCCAGGGCCTCATGGGCGAGTTCGAGGAAGAGCCGCGCCTGGGGGTCGAGGGCGCGGGCCTCCTCGTCGCCGATGCCGAAGTACCCGGCGTCGAAGCCGGCCGGATCGTCGAGGAACGCGCCCCAGCGCGCGGGGGCGGGCCGCTGTCCCGGGCCTGCCGGTGTGTCCCATCGCCCGTGCGGTACGGGGGTGACGGCGTCGCGCCCGTCGGCGAGCAGCTCCCAGAAGGCGTCGGGAGTGGCGGCTCCGGGGAAGCGGCAGGCCATGCCGGTGATCGCGATCGGGGCGGGGGCGGTCCGCGCCGCCGGGGTGCCGGCGGGGGCGGGCGCGGGAGCGGGCCGGCGCGCCGCCGTGACCTCGGAGGGGCCGGCCGCGGTGGCGGACAGCAGATGGTCGGTGAGCGCCGCGACCGTGCCGTGGTCGCGCATCACCGCCGGCGCGAGCGTGACGGCGAAGGCGTCCTCCAGCGCCACCAGGGCCTCCATCGCCTTGAGCGAGGTCCCGCCGAGGGCGGCGAACCGCTCGTCCCGGCCGATGGCCCGGCCGTCGGCCACCCCCAGCACCCGTGCCCACACCTCCCGTACGACCCGCTCGGTCTCCGCCCGCGAGCGGGGAGCCGCCACCGGCGGGGGCTCCGGGTGCGCCGTGCCGGTCCCCGGCGGCGGACCGTCGGCGACGGCGACGGGGCCCGGGTGCGCCCCCGCCCCCGCCTCGTAGCGCTCCCGCAGCCGCTGTCGCCGCAGCTTTCCGCTCGTCGTCCGGGGGAACGCGCCCGGCGGCAGCGTCAGCACCCGTACGTCGTCGTGGCCCAGGGCCTCCCGCACCCGGGTCGCGACCCGTTCGAGGACCTCGGCCGCGCCGCCCGGGGGCCGGGCCCAGGGGATGTGGACGACCACGCGCTCCCCGCCGGTGACCGGGTCGGTCGAGCCGATCACCGCCGGTGCCCCGGGCGGCAGTCCGGGTGTGGCCGCCGCCACCTCCTCCATGTCCGGGGCGTGGAAGGTGCGGCCGTTGAGGAACAGCACATCCTTGTGCCGTCCGGTCACACAGAGCCGCCCGTCCCGGAGGAACCCGAGGTCGCCGGTGCGCAGCCAGCCATCGGTGAACGCGGCCGCGCTCGCGCCGGGGAGGCCGTGGTAGCCGCGGGCGAGCTGGGGGCCGCGGACCATGATGTGCCCGACGCGCCGGTCGCCGAGCGGGCCGCCGTCCTCGTCGGCCACGCGCAGCTCGCACCCCGCCACCGGGAGCCCCACGTCCATCAGCTCCACGGCGCCGTCGCCCGGTTCGGTGTCCACCGCGAGACCGCGGCTCAGCGCGGCGCGGTCCAGGACCAGGGGGACGGCCACCTCCCCCGGCGGCGGAAAGGTCACCGCGAGGGTCGCCTCGGCCAGCCCGTACACGGGCTGGGCGGCGGCCGGGTCCAGCCCCGCCGGGGACAGCTTGCGGGCGAAGGCACGCCACACCGCGGGGGCGATCGGCTCGGCCCCGACCAGCATCAGCCGTACACGGGAGAGGTCCAGCCGCGCGATGTCCTCGTCGGGCACCCGCCGCACCGCCAGCGCGAGGGCGAAGTTGGCGGCGGACAGCACGGTGGCCCGGTGCCGGGCCGCCACGTCGAACCACACACCGGGCCGCTTGGCGAACGACAGCGGTCCTATCTTCACCTGCTTGGCCCGGGCGGCGAGGGGAGCGAGATGGGTGCCGATGAGGCCCATGTCGTGGAAGTACGGCATCCAGCTGACCACCACATCATCGGCGCCGAGCGCGGCGGCGGCCCGTATCTGCGCCAGATTGGCCAGAACCCCCGCATGGGTCACCTCGACGCCCTTCGGACTTCCGGTGCTGCCCGAGGAGAACTGCAGAAACGCCACGTCCCCGGGGTCGGCGGAGAACGGCTCCCGGAGCGCGGGGCCCTTCCGCAGCGTCTCCAGCCGGAGGGCGTCCACGGCGTCGGGGAGTCCGGACAGCAGCGCCCCGGCCGCCGCGTCCACCACCACGGGCGGCCGGCCGAGATGCTCCCAGACCGGCAGCACCCGCCGGGCGTCCGGGGCCAGCGGAACGGGCACGAGACCGGCGGCGAGCGCGCCCCAGAACATCGGCTGGAAGTCCTCACTGCGGTCCGCCAGCAGCGGCACACAGGTCCCCGGCGCGACCCCCGCCGCCCGGAAGCCGCCCGCCACGAGGAGCGAATCGTCGAGAAGCTCGCGCAGGGTGACGGTCAACTCCCCTCCGTCGCCCCGGACATGGACGACAACCTGCTCCGGGGCCTCGTGGGCCGCGTCCAGCAGTACGCGCGGCAGAGTCATGTCGTCCATCGGTCCGTTCCTCGGCGGTGTGGCTGTGTGCACTGATCATCTTCCTATGCCTGCGCCCGGCCCCGGCGGACGCCCGGACGGACCGGCCGGCACCCAGCGGTCCGGATGGTGCCGCGATCGCCGCACGGAGCACGGTCACCGCGCCCCTTTGCCCACCCCCGCTCCACGGCAGCGGACGGCGCCCGGCTCCCGCGCGGCCCGTGGCGTGGCCGGCCGGATACGCGCGAGGGCCCGTGATCATCCCACGGGAGCGGGAGCGGGAGCGGAAGGACGCGTGGAAGGGTGAGCCGTGTGGGACCGATGAGTTCCCGGGGCCGCCGGGGTCAACCCGCTGATGGCCGCTGATGGCCGCTGATGGCCTCCGCCGACCCCCGCCGGGGCCGGCAGCCGAGAGCACCGAGGAGCGCTGTGATCATTATCGCCGGGACGCTGTCCGTGGACCCCGCCACCCGTGACGCCTGTCTGGCCGGGTGCGCGAACGTCGTCGAGCAGGCCCGGGCCGCCCCCGGCTGTCTGGACTTCGCGCTCTCCGCCGACCTGGTGCGGCCGGACCGGATCAATGTCCACGAACGGTGGGAGTCGGACGCGGATCTCGAACGCTTCCGCGGCGCGGGCCCGGAGCCCGAGTGGACGGCGCAGATCCTGGGCGCCGAGGTGAGCAGATACCGGGTCGCCGGTGTCGAGGCCCCTTAGGGTCTGTCCGGCGGACACCGCCGGACAGACCCCCCGAGATCGCCCCGGGGAGGGCTCAGCGCTTGAGCGAGAAGGTGAAGTCGCCGGAGAGCCTGCCGCTCAGCCGGACCGCCGATACGGCCTTCCCCTCCGTGATCAGCCGCTCGACCCCGGCTCGCGGAAGGCCGCAGCCCTCAGCGATCAGCCCCACCGGCCGGACGGGTATCCGTGCCGTGAAGCGGACCGAGACGTCGATCGCCTCGCGGTCCAGATGATCCGATCCGCCGGTGTCGAGACGCCAGGCGCCGGCCCAGTCGAGGGAGACGCGATTGCGCCGCCGCACGGCCGGATCGTGGAGCAGCTCCGCTGCCAGAGCGGGGTCGTTGCCGTGCAGCCGGTCCAGCAGCCCGGGCCGCAGGGAGCGCACCCTCGCGCGCTCCAGGACCGTGAGCTTCGTGGTGTCCCCGCAGTTGGCGCAGAGCGCGAGGAGCCAGGCGTCGAGGAGCTTGTGGTGTGCGTTGACGCGGAATTTTCCGCTCGTCCGGAAGCGCTCGGACGCGCACCCGTGGCAGCGGCGGCGGACGAGTGGCAGACGGGTGGGCACGACGGCCCAGGTGAAGAGCACAGAAGTACACCGATTCCAGTGAGAAGTCCGCAGCAGGAAGGAGCGCGGCGCACAGGCGCGACGCGCGACGATTCAGCGCTCGGGAGGTCTCACAGGGTGTACAACGGTGTGTCCTTGCCTGGACGACTGGGTGCGGCAGCACGGTAGTGGCCTCCGGCGCCACCGCTCCACCGGTTTTCCGGCGCCTCACCGGCGCCTCACCGGCGGCCACCCGGTGGAGGGGATTCCGCCGAAGTGGCCCGGCGCGCGGGGGCGCGGGAGGCGCTGGCTCAGGGGCGACCTCCGGATCTGACGCTGAAACCACTCTTCTGTTCGATTGCGCTCTGCCAGGCTCGGCCCATGGACGCATCTCCCGTGTCACGAGGGGATCTCGCCTCCGCCCTTCCGGCCTGGGCGCGGAAAGCCGGTCTGGTGACGGACGGAGCACAGGAGCGGAGACTCGCCTCGATGCGGCTGGACGTGCTCGCCGCCGGTGCCCTGCCGGCCGGAGCCCCGGCGGATGTGGTGCTGACCGCGCGGTGGGCGGCGTTCATCTGCTGGGTCGACGACCACATCGACCGGGAGGGGCTGGGCTCGGCCCCCGGTGAGCTGGAACGTTTCACCGCACCACTGGCCCACGTCCTCGCACCGGGCGCCCGGCGGGCCGAGGCGCCGCACGCCGCGGTCCTGGAGGCCCTGTGGGAACACACCCGCGTGGGCATGCCGCCCCGGTGGCGGCGGCGCTTCGCCGCCGACTACGGCGACTTCCTGAGTGCCTCGCACGAGGAGGCCGCCGTACGGCGGGCCGGGGTCCGGCTGTCGCCGGCGGAGTATGTGCGGCTGCGCCGCCGCACGATCACCCTGCTGCCGATGCTCGACGTGCTGGAGGCCACCGGCCACACCCCTCTGGTGGAACACCCGCGGATCGACGCCGGGGTGGAGACGCTGCGGCGGTCGGTCGCGGACATCGCGGGCTGGTCGAACGACCTGGCCTCGCAGGCGGACGACACGGCGGCCGGACAGGACAACCTGGTGACGGTCCTGATGAGGGAGTCACGCTGTACGAGGGCGGTGGCCCGGGCCCGGGCCACCGCGATGATCGGCGAACGCCGCGCCCTGTTCGCCTCGACCGCGTCCGCGCTGCGGGACGCGGTGCCGGGTCTGCCGGCGGACACCGCCCGCGGGC